>DOIS01000015.1:0-4783 GCA_003511785.1 Paracoccaceae bacterium | reverse complement strand
GCCAGACCCGGACCGGGCGCTGGCCGTGTCCGGCGCGCCCCATCCCCCGCTTCCTGACTTTTGCGAATACTTACTGCGGACATTGACCGCTGCTGCGGCCGATGCCGCGCCGGGCCTCCGGTCAGGCCACCCCCGCCGGCAGCCGGGTCAGCACCGCGCAGGCCATGGCGCTGTCGAGAAGCGTCCCGTACCAGCCGCCATGGACCGAGCCCATCGGGTTGGTGTGATCGAACGACGGTGTTCCGCGAAACACCACGCGACCCTCTTCGACCGTTTCCGGGCGGAACGCCATGCCGCGCGCGATGGGCGCCTCGGGCAGGCGGCCTTCGAGGATCGCCCGCATCGCCTCCAACCCGCTCATCCGCGCCATCTCGGCGGGCGTGGGCATGTCCTCGGGACGGCTTGCAAAACTCATCGGCGCGGTCCTCGTGTGATCGCGCCGAGGCGAGGAGCCGCCCGGAAACCCGGCAAGCTTTACGCGACGTTCTCCAGCTTTGCCCGCGGGGTGACCCCCAGCGCGTGGCACACGTCACGGGTCAGTTCGGGCCGGTTCAGCGTGTAGAAATGCAGCCGCTCGACGCCGCCCTCGATCAGGTCCGAGCACAGTTCGGTGCAGAGCGCGGTGGCCAGCAGGTCGCTGCGCCCGTCCCGCGCGGCGGTCTCGAAGGCGTCATCGACCCATTGCGGGATCACCGTGCCGCAGGACAGGGCGAACTTGCGCGCGCCGGTCCAGTTCTCGATGGGCAGGACGCCCGGCGTGATCGGCTTGTCGATCCCGGCCTTGTCGCAGGCGTCGCGGAAGCGGAAGAAGGTCTCGGCCTCGAAGAAGAACTGGGTCAGCGCCTCGTGCGCGCCGGCGTCGAACTTGCGCTTGAGCCACTCCACGTCGGACATGCCCGCCGCCGATTCGGGGTGCGGGTCGGGATAGGCACCCACGCGAATGGTGAACCTGCCCGTCTCGGCCAGCGCCTCGATCAGTTCCAGCGAATCGCGGAACCCGTCGGGGTGGGGGGTGAAGCGGCCCTCGCCCTTGGGGGGGTCGCCGCGCAGGGCGACGATGTCGGTGACACCCGCCTGGGCAAAGCCCTCGGCGATGGCCAGCGTCTCGGATTTCGAGGCGTTCACGCAGGTCAGGTGCGCGGCCACCTTCAGCCCGCTATGCTTGTGGATCGTGGCAACCGCGTCGCGCGTCAGGTCGCGCGTGGTGCCGCCCGCGCCATAGGTGACCGACACGAAGCGCGGGTCCAGCGGTGCCAGCGCCTGAACCGAATCCCACAGCCGGAACGACGCTTCCAGGTTCTTGGGCGGGAAGAATTCGAAGGAAACGGCGGGGGGAGTCATGGCACTGTCCTCTGTTTCTGGTCACATCTTGTCGCATCTCGCGCTTTGTGAGACAAACTCATAATTCTCAACACCAACATGAGTTCCGTATGAGGCTGCTCCTCGCGCTCCTTCTGCCCTTCACCGTCTTCTTCACCATCGGGCGCCCGTTCCAGGGGCTATTCTGCCTGATCTTGCAACTCACCCTGATCGGGTGGATTCCGGCCGCAATCTGGGCCGTCTATGCGCTCAGCCAATACCGCACCGACCAGAAAATCTCGGCCATGCGCCGTGACGATCGGGAACGCTGATGCATATCGAGTTCCGGCATCTGCGCACGATCAAGGCGATTCATGATTGTGGCGGGCTGGCGCGTGCGGCAGACCAGTTGAATATAACACAAAGCGCGCTCTCCCACCAGATCAAGGGGCTGGAGGACCAGGCCGGAATCGAGTTGTTCGTGCGCCGGTCCAGGCCCCTGCGCCTGTCGGCGGCCGGCCAGCGTCTGCTGCGCCTGGCCGAGCGCGTCCTGCCCCAGGTCGAGGCCGCCCAGGCCGAGTTCGCCAGCCTGCGCGACGGGCGCACCGGGCGCCTGCATATCGCCATCGAATGCCACGCCTGTTTCGAATGGCTGTTCCCGGTGTTGGAGAGTTTTCGCAAATCCTGGCCCGACGTCGACGTGGACATCCGGCCCGGGCTGGCCTTCGACGCCTTGCCGGCGCTTCAGAAGGAAGACGTGGATCTGGCGGTGTCCTCCGATCCCGAAGACCTGCCCGGTATCGAGTTCATCGAGCTCTTCGACTACGCCCCGGTCTTCGTCGCCGCGGCCTCTCACCCGTTGGCGGCCAAGCCCTTCATCGAGGCGCGGGATTTCCGCGACCAGACCCTGATCACCTACCCGGTGGACCGCACCCGGTTGGACGTGTTCAGCCAGCTTCTGATCCCCGCCAAGGTGGAGCCGGCCTTGATCCGGCAGGTGGAGCTGACCGCCGTGATCCTGCTGCTGGTGGCCTCGAACCGCGGTGTGTCCGTCCTGCCCGACTGGGTGGTGCGCGAGGTGAAATATTCCTCCGATTACGTGACTCGCCCGCTGACCGAAACCGGGCTGACCCGCCGCCTCTATGCCGCGATCCGCTCCGAGGACCGCGACAAGCCCTTCATGGCCGAGCTGATCGCCCTGGCCGGGGAGGAGGCCAAACGGATGCAGGCGGCCTGAGCCGCCGCTCTGCGCGCCTGTCGGCGCTTGTCGCGAGAAAGCCCGTCAGGGTTGCCGGGCGGGGGATGACGGGAAAGTGAGCCATGGCTGCTATTGTCACCCGAAGGGCGCGAACATGAAGTGAACGTCATGGCAAAACCGACCCTCCAGCAGAAACTCGCGATTCTCTCGGATGCCGCGAAGTACGACGCCTCCTGCGCCTCGAGCGGGGGCGAGCGGCGCAGTTCGCGCGATGGCAAGGGGGTCGGCTCGACCACCGGCTCGGGGATCTGCCACGCCTATGCGCCGGACGGGCGCTGCATCAGCCTGCTCAAGATCCCGATGACGAATTTCTGCATTTACGACTGTGCCTATTGCGTGAACCGCGTCAGTTCCAACGTCGAACGCGCCCGCTTCACCCCCGAAGAGGTCGTGACCCTCACGCTGGAATTCTATCGCCGCAACTATATCGAGGGGTTGTTCTTGTCCTCGGGCATCATCCGCTCGCCCGACGACACCATGGCCGACATGGTGCGCATCGTGCGTTCCTTGCGCAAGGAGCATGGGTTTCGAGGCTACATCCACCTAAAAACCATTCCCGATGCCTCCCCGCATCTGATCGAGGAGGCCGGGCGCCATGCCGACCGGCTCTCGATCAATGTCGAATTGCCCACCGACGCGGCGGTAAAGAGCTATGCTCCGGAAAAGAACCCCGACCAGATCCGCCGCGCCATGGCCGATGTGCGTCTGCTGAAAGAGGCCGGGCGCGAGCGCAGCCATACCGGCAAGCGCCCGCCGCGTTTCGCCCCGGCGGGCCAGTCCACGCAGATGATCGTGGGCGCGGACGGGGCCAACGACGCGACCATCCTCAAGACGTCGACGCGGCTTTGCGCGGGCTACAAGCTCAAGCGGGTCTATTACTCGGCCTTCTCGCCCATTCCCGACGCCTCGGCCACGTTGCCGCTGATCCAGCCACCGCTCATGCGCGAACACCGTCTCTACCAGGCCGACTGGCTGATGCGGTTCTACGGGTTCGAGGCGGGCGAGATCACGGCGGCGCGCCCCGATGGTAACCTCGACCTTGGGCTCGATCCGAAACTGGCCTGGGCGCTGGCGCATCGGGAGCTGTTCCCGGTGGACGTGAACCGCGCGGGGCGCGAGATGCTGTTGCGGGTGCCGGGCTTCGGCACGCGCACGGTGGGGCGCATCCTGGCCACGCGGCGGCATCGCAGCCTGCGTTGGGAGGACGTGCAGCGCATGGGCGCCAACATGAAATCGGCGCGCGCCTTCATCACCCTGCCGGGCTGGCGCGCGCGCGACCTGGACGCCGCCGATCTGGCCGCGCGCTTTGCGCCGCCGCCCGAGCAACTGGCGCTGTTCTGAGATGCGCAGCATTGCGCTGCCCGAGATTGGCACGTTCGAGGCCTGGCGCGACGCCGCGCGCGCGGCATTGGCCGCACGGGTTCCGCCCGAGGCGATCCTGTGGACCCGTGGCGCGGACGGGGGCGACCTGTTCGGGGGCGAGGCCGCGCCCTTGCCCGATCCGCCCGCCCAGGCGCGGTTTACGGTTCCGAAAGACTTTCTTGCCACCCTGCGCCTGGCGCTGTGGCACCGCGACCCCGAACGCTTCGCCCGCGCCTATGGGCTGCTCTGGGCGCTGCGATCGACCCCGCGCCTCTTCGAGGGCCGGGGCGATGCGCGCGTTGCGCGGCTGAACGCGATGGCAAAGGAGGTGGGACGCGACAAGCACAAGATGACAGCCTTCGTCCGGTTCCGCGAGATCGACGGCGCGGGTTCACGGCGCCGCTTTGCCGCCTGGTTTGAGCCGGACCATCACATCGTCGAGCCGGTGGCGCCGTTCTTCGTCAACCGTTTCGGCGACATGGACTGGGCGATCTTCACCCCGGGCCTCTCGGCGCTGTTCGAGGAGGGGAGACTGCGCTTCGCCCCGGGGCGGGAGAAGCCGCCCTTGCCAGAGGATGCTACGGAGGAGCTGTGGGGCACGTATTTCCGCAACATCTTCAACCCCGCGCGAGTCAAGCTGAAGGCGATGCAGGCGGAGATGCCGAAGAAATACTGGAAGAACATGCCGGAGGCCGCGCATATCCCCGACATGGTGGCCGGTGCCCGGTCGCGGGCAGCCGAGATGCAGGCGGCCGCGCCTACGCTGGCGCCCGCCCGGGCCGCGCGCGTGACCGAGCGGCTGGCGCAGGCCCGGTCCGAGGCGGTGCCGGGGGCGGATCGGATGGCCGAGGCGCTGTCAGGGGG
>DOIS01000308.1 GCA_003511785.1 Paracoccaceae bacterium | reverse complement strand
TTCACCGGCATGCGCCATTTCCGGCACTGACCGGCGATGCGCCTGCGTCTGTTTCTCTGGGCCGGGCTGGTCGCCTTCGTGATCGACCAGCTCAGCAAGTATGTCGTCATCCACCTGATGGACCTAGCCCGGATCTATGCCATCGACGTTCTGCCGCCGCTGATCAATTTCCGCTATGGCGAGAACCGGGGGATCAATTTCGGCCTGTTCGACGGCGGGTCCGAGGCGTCGCGCTGGATCCTGATCGCGTTGTCGCTGGCGGTGGTCGCTGCCGCGACCGTCTGGGTGGTGCGCCGCCCCGATCCCTGGCACAAGCAGCTTTTCGCCGGTCTCATGGCCGGCGGCGCGCTGGGCAATGTTGCCGATCGTCTGCTCTATGGATATGTGCTGGATTTCCTGAACATGTCCTGCTGCGGGCTCAACAACCCCTATGTGTTCAACCTCGCGGATGTGTTCATTTTTGCCGGCGCGCTGGGGCTGGTAATCTTCGACGCCGGGCGCGATAGCAAAAAGGCCGGGTGACGCGCCGGGCCAAATAGGCTAGAACGCCCGTCAAACAGGCAGGAGAGTGGCCATGCGTGGGGCGCTGGGTGCGATCATCATTCTTGGAACGGCACTGACCCTGTCGGCCTGTGCCGACAAGGGCTTGCGCGACCTGTCCAGCAACAGCGTGGGCCCCGACGAGTTCATGGTCCTGCCCGCGAAACCGCTGACCCAGCCGCAGGATTACGACGTTCTGCCCGCGCCGACCCCGGGCGGAGCGAACCTGACCGACCAGAACCCGCCTGCGGACGCGGTCGCCTCTGTCGGGGGCAACCCCCGGGCACTGGAGCGCACAGGGCGGGTCCCGACCTCGGACGGGGCGCTGGTCTCCTATGTCAGCCGCAACGGCGTGCCTGCGAACATCCGCCAGATCCTGGCCGAACAGGACGCCGAATTCCGCAAGCGTCAGGGCCGGCTGACCCGGATCCGTCTGTTCCGCGTGGACCGCTATGACCAGGCCTATCGGCGCGAGGCGCTCAACCCGTTCAGCGTTGCGCGCCAGAACGCCGTGCGCGGGATCGCGACACCGACCCACCCGCCCGAGACCGACTGACGCTCACTTTTCCGACATGACCGCTTGAACGGCCCGCCCCGCAGTGTAGGTTGCGGGAACACGCGCATTCGGAGGAAACCCATGATCCGTTGGCTGATGTCCCTGATCGTCGCCGTCTCCCTCGCTCTTCCGGCCTGGGCCCAGGGGCTGCACGACGCCGTCACCACCTTCACCTTGGACAACGGCATGCAGGTTGTCGTGGTCGAGGATCATCGCGCCCCGGCGGTGCAGCACATGGTGTGGTACAACGTGGGTTCGGCCGACGAACCGCCGGGCAAGTCGGGCATCGCGCACTTCCTGGAACACCTGATGTTCAAGGCCACCGAGACCATGGAATCGGGTGAATTCTCGCAGGTCGTCGCCGCGCAGGGTGGGCGGGACAACGCCTTCACCAGCTATGACTACACCGCCTATTTTCAGCGCGTCGCTGCCGACCGCTTGGGCCTGATGATGGAGATGGAGGCCGATCGCATGGTCAATCTCCGTCTGACAGAGCAGGAGGTGGAAACCGAGCGCAACGTGATTATCGAAGAGCGCAATTCCCGCGTGGAAAACAATCCCAGGGCCCTCTTCGGCGAACAGATGAACGCGGTGCAGTATTACAACCACGGCTACGGCATCCCGATCATCGGCTGGAAGCACGAGATCGAGAAGCTGGGGCGGCAAGACGCGCTGGATTTCTACGAAACGTTCTATGCCCCCAACAACGCCACTTTGATCGTTTCGGGCGACGTGACCCCGGAGGAGGTGCGCGAACTGGCCGAGTCGCATTATGGCCCGATTCCGGCCAACCCCGACCTGCCGCCACGCCTGCGCACGTCCGAGCCACCGCAGACCGCCGCACGGCGCCTGAGCTTCGCCGACCCGCGCGTTGCCCAACCTTACGTGGCGCGCTCCTACCTAGCGCCTGCGCGCGACAGCGGGGCGCAGGAGAAAGCCGCTGCCCTGACGATCCTGGCCGAACTCCTCGGCGGGGGCACAACCTCTCACCTCGCCGAAGAACTGCAATTCGACAACGAGATCGCGGTCTATAGCGGTGCCTTCTACGACGGCACGGCTCTGGACGAGACCACGTTCGACATCATCGTGGTCCCCGGCGCCGAGGTATCGCTGGAAGACGCAGAGGCCGCGCTGGATGCTGCATTGGCGGGGTTCCTGGACGAGGGCATCGATCCCGAGGATCTCGACCGCATCAAGATGCAGCTGCGGGCCTCTCAGATCTATGGCCAAGACAGCGCGGACGGCATCGCCAACCGATATGGCCGGGGCCTGACAACGGGGTTGACGGTCGCGGATGTGCAAGCCTGGCCGGACATCCTTCAAGCCACGACAGAACAGGACATCATCGAAGCCGCGCGGGCCATCCTGCGCCCCGAGGCCTCGGTTACGGGCTGGCTGATGAGCGCAGAGGAGGCAAGCCAATGACCCGCCTGATCGCGATCGTCGCCCTTTGGTTCGCCGCGCTGCCCGCCTGGGCCGCGGTGGAGATCGAGGAAGTCACCACCGACAGCGGCATCACCGCCTGGCTGGTTCAGGAACCGGCAATCCCCTTCACCGCGCTCGAGCTTCGATTCCGCGGCGGCACCTCGCTGGATCGCCCCGGCCAGCAGGGCGCGGTCAACCTGATGACCGGCTTGCTGGAAGAGGGCGCGGGCGAGATGGACGCCCGCGATTTCGCACGGTCCCGCGATGCCCTGGCGGCCTCTTTCAGATACAGCGCCGGGGATGACTCGGTGTCCGTCTCGGCCCGCTTCCTCACCGAGAACCGCGACGAGGCGGTCGCGCTTTTGCGGGAGTCGCTGGTCGCGCCGCGCTTCGACGCGGACGCGATCGAGCGGGTACGCGCCCAAGTGCTCTCCGGGCTGGCTTCGGATGCACGCGACCCCAACTACCTGGCGCGGCAGGGCTTCGATGCCATGGCCTTCGGCGATCACCCCTATGGCGCACCAGGACGCGGCACCATCGACAGCGTGCGCGCGCTCACCCGTGAAGACATCGTCCAGGCGCACCGCGACGTTTTCGCCCGTGACCGGGTGTACGTGGCCGCAGCGGGCGATATCTCGCCAGAGGAGTTGAAGACCCTGCTAGACCGGCTTCTGGCTGAGTTGCCCGAAACCGGCGCGCCGATGCCGGGGCCGGCCGAGATCACCATTCCCGGCGGCACCACTGTCATTTCGTTCGATACGCCGCAATCCGTTGCGGTCTTCGGGCAGGAAGGGATCGCGCAGGATCACCCCGATTTCTTCCCGATGTTCGTGCTCAACCAGATCCTCGGCGGTGGCTCGTTCGAAAGCCGGCTGATGGAGGAGGTGCGGGTCAAGCGGGGCCTGACCTATGGTGTCTATTCCTACCTTGCCCCGCGCGAATGGGCGGCCGTCTACCTTGGCTCGGTCGCTTCGGCCAATGAGCGCATCGCCGAGGCGATCGCGGTTATCCGCGACGAATGGGCCAAGGCTGCGGCTGACGGCGTGACCGGGGAAGAGGTCGAGGCTGCCAAGACGTACCTGACCGGGGCCTATCCGCTGCGCTTCGATGGCAATGCCCAGATCGCCTCGATCATGGCGGGGATGCAGATGCAGGGGCTGCCCATCGACTATATCGCCACGCGCAACGACAAGGTGCGCGCGGTGACCGTAGAGGACGTGAATCGCGTCGCGGCCGAGTATCTCACGCCCGATGGCCTGCATTTCGTCGTGGTCGGCCAGCCGGAGGGGTTGGACGGTTCGTAAGGCCGCGCTCGTCGCTGCCGTTTCCCGCGAAAGGGCCGGTGAGCGGCGCGGCTAGTCGGTCAGGAGGATGGGCAGGCCATAGCGCGTCAGGAAGTCGATTTCCGCTCGGCTCTGCGCGCCCTGCACGTCGCCCATGCCGATCTGCGCGCGCATCTCTGGGCCGGGGGCGATGAAGTCGTAGATTGCCCCGCCGCCCTCGCCCTTGTCGTCGCGCTGGGCCATGTCGAAAAAGCTCTGCGGCACGCCCACCGATTGCAGAAACTCCGCCTCGCGCCCGCGCAGCGCCGCCACCTCGTCCTCATAGCCCACGAACGTCTCGGGATCGCTGGCCAGCAATGCGGCAAAGTTGCCGTGAAAACCAACCACCCCGCGCTTGCCGATCCGGCGCTCGGCCCCGGCGAGGAACAGGTAATTGGCACAGGCGGACACGCACCAGCGGGTCACGTAGACCGTCACCCTGGCGGCGTGCAGGTCTCCGGCGATCTTCAGCGCCGTCTCAACATCCCCGCCCCCGGAATCGAGCAGCACCAGTTCGACACGATCGTCGAAGGCCGGTTTGAACCGCGCTTCGTAATCCCCGGGATGAATCGGCCCGTAAAGCCGCAGGGTCCGGGCGTCTATGCGCTCCCAGATCGCCTCGGCCGGGCGCGCGGCCATGACGATGGCCTGCGGTCGCGTGATGAACCAGTACTGCCAAGCTGCGCCAGCGCACCCAGCCCGGCGACGATCCAGCGCTTCACCCCTTGGCCCCGCGCAACATCTCGCCGATCATCGACCCCAGCCGCCCCGAGCCGCGCTGGTAGAGCGCGCCGTCCACGGCGATCACCTGGCCGCTGACATAGGCGCCCATCTCGGAGGCAAGGAACAGGCACATCCCCGCCACGTCCTCGGCACGGCCCAGCCGGCCCAGCGGAATGTCGGAGATCACGCCGGCCTTGGCCTCTTCGGTCGGGGCGAGCCGGTCAGCCCCTTCGGTGCCTTCGATGAAGCCCGGAACGACCGAGTTGATGCGCACCCCCTCGCGCCCCCATTCCAGCGCCAGCGTGCGGGTGATCTGGTCCACCCCGGCCTTGGCCGCGCAGACATGGGCCTGCCCCTCGTAGGGGAGATAGGCTTGCGGGGCCGATATGTTGACGATGCTGGCGCCGGGCTTGCGCAGGAACCCATGCGCCGCCTTCATCACGTGCACCGTGCCCATCAGGTCGATCTCAACCACCGTGCGGAAGGCGTTAACCGACATTTCGGCGGTGAGAGCAGGGAAGTTGCCCGCCGCCCCCGAGACCAGCACGTCGAAATCGCCCATGGCGCGATGAAATCCTGCCAACCCCTCGACCACGGCCCCCGCGTCGCGCACGTCGAAGGCGGCGCCATGCGCCTCGGCCGCGCCGGCGGCCTGCAACGCGGCCACGGTGTCGGCCACCTTTTGCTCGGACCGGCTTGCCACGGCCACGCGGGCACCACCCGCGGCAAAGGCCTCGGCGATGCCCCGGTTGATGCCGCTGGTGCCGCCGACGACGACCACGGCCTTGCCCTCGAATTCCATCTCGCTCACTCCCCGTATGGCACCCAGATCGTCTTGACCTCGGTCGCCTGGTCCAGGAACGGCCACAGGTCCGCATCGAACCAGTCGCGGCCCATGCCGTTATTCACCCATGTGCGCTTGAGGTTGCCCGCCGCCGCGCGCTCGATCTCCGCCGACAGATCCGAGGACGAAAAGCTCCACACCGCGTCCACGCCCAGATGCCCGGCCAGGGGCCCGGCCAGGTCGCTATGGGGCCCGGTCACGATATTGACGACGCCCCCGGGCACATCCGAGGTGTCGAGCAACTGGTAGAAATCCGTCGCAGCCAGCGGGAACGGCTCGGAGGCCACCAGAACGGTGCGGTTGCCCATCGCCATCGAGGCCCCCAGCACCGTGACAAGTCCCAGAAGCGGCGCCTCGTCCGGGCAGAGCGCGCCGATCACGCCCACCGGCTCGCGCATCGCCAGCGCCACGCCGCGCAAGGGCACGCCCGCCACGCGCCCATCGACCTTGTCGGCCCAGGCGGCGGCGGTGAACAGGCGCTGGATCGAGGCTTCGACCTCGTTCTCTCCGCTGCGTTTGCCGGTCATCGCGTCGATTCGGCGGGCGAATTCGGCTGAACGGGCCGAGAGGTTCTCGGCCAGGTAATAGAGGATCTGCGCGCGCTGGTGGCCGGTGGTCCTGGCCCAGCTCCAGGCGCCGGCAGCGGCCTCGACCGCATTGCGGATGTCCTTGCGGTTGCCTTGGCCCACATGGCCCAGCAACTGCCCCCGGCGCGACCAGACCGGGCGGGAATAGCCCGAATCCGGACGGGCTTGCTTGCCGCCCACATAGAGCTTCGGCGTCCGGTCGATGGGATCGGCGGGACCGTCCTCGCCGGCAGGCATCGGATCGAGCCTCACCAGCGGCCGGGTCTTGGCCTTTGGCCGGGTATAGGCGGTCAACCCCTCCCAGCCGCCTTCGCGACCGAACCCGCTTTCGCGCACCCCGCCGAACGGTGCGGCCGCGTCGAACAGGTTGGTGGCGTTCACCCAGACAACGCCGGCGGCCAGCTTGGGCGCCACGTCGAACGCGAGGTTCAGGTTCTCGCTCCAGACCGTCGCGGCCAGCCCATAGCGTGTGTCATTGGCCAGCGCGACCGCCTCGCCGGGGGTGCGGAAGGTGGTCGAGACCAGCACCGGGCCGAAGATCTCCTCCTGCATCAGCGGGTCAGAAGGGGACAGCCCGGTGATCAGCGTGGGCGGATAGAAGCAGCCCCGCTCGGGCACGTCCACCCGGGCCACGTAATGGCGCCCTTGCGCGCAGTCACCCACCATTCGGGCGACCCGGTCGCGCTGCGCCGGGTCCACCATGGCGCCAAGGTCGATGCTCTTGTCCAGCGGATCGCCCATGCGCAGCTTGTCCATCCGCGCGCGCAGCTTGTCGTGGAACCGCTCGGCCACGCCCTCCTGCACCAGCAGGCGCGACCCGGCGCAGCAGACCTGGCCCGCGTTGAACCAGATTGCGTCCACCAGCCCCTCGACCGCCGAGTCGAGATCGGCATCGTCGAACACGATATAGGGCGACTTGCCACCCAGCTCGAGGGTCAGCGCCTTGCCGGTTCCGGCCGTTGCCTCTCGAATGCGACGGCCGACTTCGGTCGAGCCGGTGAAGGCAATCTTGTCCACCTCGGCACCTACGAGCAATTTGCCCACGGTGCCGTCGCCGGTGACGATGTTGACGACGCCCTTGGGCAGCCCCGCCTGGCGGCAGATATCGGCGAAGAGCAGCGCGGTGAGCGAGGTATACTCGGCCGGTTTCAGCACCACCGTGTTGCCCATGGCCAGGGCCGGCGCGATCTTCCAGGCCAGCATCAGGAGCGGGAAGTTCCACGGCACGATCTGCCCGCAGACGCCTATTGCCTCACGGTCGGACAGCTCCGTCTCCATCAGCTGCGCCATACCGGCGTGATGATAGAAATGCCGCTGCGCCAAGGGCACGTCGATGTCGCGGCTCTCGCGGATCGGCTTGCCATTGTCGAGCGTTTCGAGCACGGCGAAAAGCCGCGCATGTTTCTGCAACAGCCGCGCGATGGCATAGAGGTATCGTGCCCGTCCGGGGCCGCCCAGCCGCTCCCAGCGCGGCTGCGCCTTGCGGGCGGCAGCGACGGCGGCGGTCACGTCGTCGGGCGTGGCCTGGGTCAGCAGCGCCAGCACATCGCCCGTGGCAGGATTGCGGCTCTCGAACGTATCGCCGGCCGAGGTGAAGGCGCCGTCGATGAAATGCCCGAACCTGTCGCCCTGATCGACCAGCCAGGTCAGCGCCTCGGCGGCGCTTTCGGGGGCGGGGCCATACTCCATGGTCTCGAAGATCTCCTTGACGGTCATGATTTCTTCCGTCCCCTGCTTCTTCTCTTGAAAAAATACTCGACCCGACAGTCACGCAAGCGCATGACGCCAGCCCGCTGAATAGGCACCGGTCACATGATGCTCCAACTGCCGCTCGATATCGCCCAGCAGGCTGGAGGCGCCGAAGCGGAACAGTTCGGGCCGCAACCAGGCATCGCCCAGTTCCTCCTTCATCAACGACAGGTAGACCAGCGCATCCTTGGCCTTGGAAATCCCGCCCGCAGGCTTGTATCCGACGCGGTATCCCGTGCGATCGTGATAGTCGCGGATCGCGCGCAGCATGACCAGAGACACCGGCAGCGTGGCATTGACGCTCTCCTTCCCGGTCGAGGTCTTGATGAAATCCGCGCCCGCCATCATGCAGACCAGCGAGGCGCGCGCCACATTGCGCAGCGTGCCCAGTTCTCCGGTGGCCAGGATCGCCTTGACATGGGCCGGCCCGCAGGCCTCGCGGAAGGCGCGCATCTCGTCATAGAGTGCCTGCCAATCGCCGGTCAGGGCGTGCCGGCGCGAAATCACGATGTCGATCTCCTCGGCGCCCGCCTTCACGCTCTCGCCGATCTCGGCGACCCGCAAATGAAACGGCGACAGGCCGGCCGGAAAGCCGGTGCTGACCGCCGCAACCGGGATGCCGCTGCCCTCCAGCGCCTCGACCGCGGCGCGCACCATGTCGTGATAGACGCAAACCGCGCCCACGGTCAGCCCCTCCATCCCCAGCGCCGCGAGAATGTCGCCGCGCACCGGCTGGCGTGCCTTGGCGCAAAGCCGGCGCACCCGGCCCTGGGTGTCGTCGCCCGCAAGCGTGGTCAGGTCGATGCAGGAGATCGCCCGGCACAGCCACGCGGCCTGATGGTCCTTCTTCAGCGACCGTCGTGCGGGCAGGCTGGCCGCGCGTCGCTCGATCGCCGAGGTGTTGGCCTGGGCCGACAGTACCCAGTCGAGGTCCAGCTCGACGCCGGGATTCCGTGTCTCGGTCACTTGCGGCAGGTGGGTGGTCGTGGGGGTGTCGGTTTTGCCCTGCATACGCTGTCCTCGGTGAATGCGCGGGCATCCGGGCCACGCGGAGGCAGGTTGGCACGGGGCGAAGACGTTGACAAGCGATGACCAAAGGGCGGGCAGCCCACAGACTTTGTTGCGAATAAGTTGCAATTTCATTGACAGAGTTGCGAATCGTTCTTATAGACCTTTCGACGCTATACAGAGAGGTTTTGCCCCGATGATCCACCGCCGTTCTCTCCTGGTCGGCCTGACCGCGCTCGCCGCCACGCTGCTGATGTCCGCACCCTTGCGCGCCGATACGCCGCTCAAGATCGTGGCCACCACCGGGATGATCGCCGATGCCGCCCGCCAGGTTGGCGGAGACATGGTCGAGGTGCAGGCCTTGATGGGGCCGGGGGTCGATCCCCATGCCTACCGTCAGACGCGCACCGACATTCTGGCTCTGACACGCGCCGACCTGGTGCTGTGGCACGGCCTTTATCTCGAGGCGCAGATGGAGGCGTTCATGGCTGACCTCGCGGGCAAGGTGCCCGTGGTCGCGGTGGCCGAAGGGCTACCCCGAGATTTGCTGCGCGGCCACGACGACTACGATGGCAAGTTCGATCCGCACCTGTGGATGGTGCCCGAATTGTGGAAGCTGGTGGTCCTCGAGTTGCGCGACGCGTTGATCGCCGCCCGCCCCGAGGCGTCCGAGACCTTCACCGCCAATGCTGCCGACTATGTCGACCGGCTCGACCGTTTGGGCGCCTATGCCGCCGAGAGCCTCGCCAAGGTCCCCGAAAGCCGCCGCGTGCTGGTGACCGCCCATGACGCTTTCGGCTATTTCGGCGAGGCCTACGGGTTCGAGGTTCTGGGCATCCAAGGCATCTCGACCGAGAGCGAGGTGGGGCTGAACCGCATTGGCGCCTTGGTCGATCTGCTGGTCGAGCGAGAGGTCGGAGCCGTTTTCGTTGAAAGCTCGGTGTCGGACCGCAACGTTCGTGCCCTGGTCGAGGGGGCCGCGGCGAAGGGCCACGAGGTTCGGATCGGCGGAGAGCTGTTCAGCGATGCGATGGGACCCGACGGCAGCTATGAAGGCACTTACATCGGCATGATGGATCACAACGTGACCGTGATCGCGAGGGCTCTGGGTGCCGATGTGCCGCCGCGCGGGATGGACGGCAAATTGTCGGCGGGGGGCTGAGCGTGTTGGAATTGGCCGCGAGCGCCGGGCGGAGCCTGCCCGACCAGACCACCGGAAGCCCTTTGGCAATCCGGGGGCTGACCGTTTCATACGGACAAAAACCGGCCGTGTTCTCGGTGGACATGACCGTGCGCCCGGGCCGGATGACGGCGATCATCGGGCCGAACGGTGCGGGAAAATCGACCTTGCTCAAGGCCGCGCTGGGCATCGTGAGGTCGCTTTCTGGCCGGGTGGAGGTCTTCGGCCAGCCGCTCGAAGCCGCGCGAGGGCGCGTGGCCTATGTGCCGCAGCGTGCCAGCGTGGACTGGGACTTTCCGACCCGCGTGATCGACGTTGTTCTGATGGGCCAATACCGTCGTCTGGGCCTGTTGCGCCGGGTGCGCGGCGAACATCGGGCACAGGCCATGGCCTGCCTCGAGCGCGTTGGAATGTTGGATTTCGCCGACCGCCAGATCGGGCAGCTTTCCGGCGGACAGCAACAGCGCGTGTTCCTTGCGCGTGCCTTGGCGCAGGAAGCTGACCTTTACCTTCTGGACGAACCGTTCGCCGGGGTTGATGCGGCCACCGAAAAGGCGATCATCGACGTTCTGAAATCGCTGCGCGATACGGGTAAGACCGTGGTCGTCGTGCATCACGATCTCTCGACCGTGGCCGAGTACTTCGACGATGTCTTTCTCATCAACACGTCGAAAGTCGCCGAAGGCCCGGTGGCCGATGCCTTTACCGCCGAGGCCCTCCAACGCGCCTATGGCGGGCGATTGGCGACGGCGCAGGTCGATCAGCTGAGCCAGGCGCTGGGCTGAATCGATGTTGGCCGACGCGCTGCTGCTCCAGCTGGGTTACAACGCCATGCTGGTCACGATCGGCGCCGCGCTGCTGGGCATGTCGGCAGGCGCGACCGGCACCTTTCTGTTCCTGCGCAAACGCGCCCTGGTCTCCGACGCCGTCAGTCACGCCACCCTGCCGGGCATCGGGCTGGCCTTCATCGTCTTGGTCCTGTTGGGTGGCGATGGGCGCAACCTGCCGGCCTTGCTGGCCGGCTCCGCCCTCTCGGCGACGGCCGGGCTGCTCTGCGTGAGTTGGCTGACGCGCCGCACGCGGCTGGCCGAGGATGCGGCGATCGGCGCGGTGCTGTCGGTGTTCTTCGGCTTCGGCGTGGTGCTTCTGACCGTGATCCAGACGCTGGGCACAGGCCGGGCGGCGGGGCTCGAGGATTTCCTGCTGGGCTCGACCGCCGGGATGCTGTGGTCGGATGCGGTGATCATCGCCGGGGGCGGAGCCTTGGCCTTGGCGCTGATCGTGCTGCTACGCCGCCCGATGACCCTGGTGGCCTTCGATCCCGAATACGCCGAGGCCCAGGGCCTGCCGGTGCACCGGATCGACCTGGCGATGATGGGTCTGGTGATGGGCGTCACCGTGGTGGGGCTGAAGGTCGTGGGCCTGATCCTGATCGTGGCGCTGCTGATTATTCCACCCGTCACCGCCCGGTTCTGGACCGAGAGCGCGAACCGGGTCGTGCTGCTGGCCGGCGTGGTCGGGGGGCTGGCGGGCTATCTCGGCGCGGCGCTCTCGGCCTCGGCGCCGAAGCTGCCCACGGGGCCAATCATCGTGCTGGTGGCCTTCGCGCTTTTCGCCTTCTCGATGCTCCTGGCGCCCGCGCGGGGGGTGCTGGCGGCGCTCATGCGGCACCTGCGCTTTCAGCGCAGGGTGCATATCCGCCAGGGGCTTCTGGCACTGGCCACGGGCCAGCCGATCTAC
>DOIS01000198.1 GCA_003511785.1 Paracoccaceae bacterium | reverse complement strand
GGACTCGGGCGATGATAACAATGGTGTTTCACCGCGCCAAGTCGAGTCTGCCCTCAGACATAGACCGCGCGCCGGTTCAGCATCGCGGTGCCCATGACCATGTCCGTGAGGCCCTGTCCGCGCGGGGAAAACGCCATCAGCAGGATCGAGATCAGTTGCAGCGGGGCCAGAGCCACGCTGGCGGTGTAGCCCGCCGTGTGCAGCAGCGCCTGCACCCCGTCGAGGCGGGCCCCCTCGGCATCGCGCAGCTCGATCCCCATGAAGCGCATCCCCCAGGTCGCCGAGCCCGCGGCGATGGTCAGCGTGCGATAGGCGAAGCCGATGACCAGGTAGAGCACCGGCCAGAAGAAGGCGCCGATGAAGGCGGTGAGCAGCACCGCGACGAGGCAGAGCAGGACGATCAGAACGGTGTCGATGATCCAGGCGAAGAGGCGCTTGGCGGGCACCGAGTCGTAGAAATCGGGCTGGCGGTCGGGATCGGGCAGCATGGGGGCTCTCGCTGTGAACGGGTGCGCCCGGGCGCGCGGGGCGCGCCGGGGCCGTGGGATGGTTACGCCTTGGCGGTGCCGTCGCCGGTCTCAAGGGTGTCGTCGCCGGCCTTGCGGGCGCGTTCGTCCATGAACTGGTCGAACTCGGCCTTGTCCTTGGCCTCGCGCAGGCGCTCGAGGAAGCTCTCGAACTCGCGCTGTTCGCGCTCGAGCCGGTCGAGCGTGTCGGCCTTGTAGGCGTCGAACGCGCTGTTGCCGGTGGTGGACATGGCGCTGAAGACGGCGCGGTGCGATTTGCGGCGCGAACAGGAATTGAACATGCGTTTACTCCAGATCATGTAGGCCAGGATGGCCAGGCCCACGGGCCAGAAGAAGATGAAGCCGAGGACCATGACGGCGATCCAGGCGCCCTTGCCCTTGCTATCGAGCCAGGCCTCGCTGCGCGCGAACCAGCCCGGGCGGCTGACGGGATAGGCGGTTTCGGTGAGGGTGCTCATCTGCGGATTTCCAGGTTGGTGTCGATGTGAATGCTTTTCACATTGCCTAGATTGGCCCGGGGGCGGGATGTTGCAAGGGGTGATGTGAATGTTTTTTACATGGGCGCGATTCAGGTCGTGAAATCAGCGACTTGCGCCCCGGAAATTTTCTGAATCGGATGCGGGTCGGCGGCAAAGACATGGGTGGGGGTTCCGGCGGCCGTCCAGACCGTGTCGAAGTCCAGCAGGCGCGGGTCAAAAAAGGCGCGCGGCGGGGTGAGATGGCCCAGCGGCGCCACGCCGCCGATGGCAAAGCCGGTCTGCGCCCGCACCAGCGCCGCATCGGCCCGGCCCAGCGGCTCGCCCGCCAGGCGCGCGGCCTTCTCCGCGTCCACCCGGTTGCCGCCGGCGGTCATGAACAGGATCGCCTCGCCGCTCTCCTGCCCGCGAAAGATGATCGACTTGAGGATCTGGTCCAGCGTGCAGCCCACCGCATCGGCGGCCTCCTGCGCGGTGCGCGACCCGGCGGTCTCGCGGATCTCGGTCTCGATCCCGGCCGCCTCCAGCGCGGCGCGCACGCGTTTCAGGCTCTTGCTCATGCGGTCTCTCCCTTGGTTCCGCGCAACCATCGGCAAGCCGGGGCCGGGATGCGAGCCGCGCCGCGCCAGAACGCCCGATTGACGCGCGGCGGGCCGCGCCGCATGATCCCGCCAAACCCCGCCAAACCCCGCCGCGAAAGGTTCGCCATGCGTTTCAGCCCCCGCATCACCCGTCTGCCCCGCGCCCATGACCCCGAGCTGGGCGAGGAATTGCGCGGCCGCGTCGGTATCGAGGGCGAGGCGGGCGCGCTGATCGCCGGGGCGGGCGGGACCAGCCCCTACCTGGCGCAGCTCATCGGGAGGGAGGCCGAGTGGCTGCCCGGCGCGCTGGAGGACGCGGAGGCGGCTGTGGCGGCCGAGATGGCGGCCGCCCGCGCGCTCGACCCCGGCGAGATCAAGCCGGGGCTGCGCCGGGCCAAGCGGCGGGTGGCGCTGCTGACCGCGCTGGCCGATCTGGGCGGGGTCTGGCCGCTGGAGACGGTGACGGGGATGCTCACCGACCTGGCCGAGCTGGCGGTGGACGTGGCGCTGAAGGCCGAGATCGCGAAACTGGTCCGGCGCGGGAAGCTGCCCGGGCTGGACGAGGACGCCATCGAGACCGCCGGCGGCATGGTGGTGCTGGCCATGGGCAAGATGGGCGCGCACGAGTTGAATTACAGCTCGGACATCGACCTGATCTGTCTGTTCGACGAGACGCGCTTCGATCCCGACGACATCCACGAGGCGCGCGCCGGGATGGTGCGTGCCACCCGCAACATGTGCGCGGCGCTGAGCGACCGCACCGCCGAGGGCTATGTCTTTCGCACCGACCTGCGCCTGCGCCCCGACCCGTCGGTGACGCCCGTCTGCATCGCCATGGCCGCGGCCGAGACCTATTACGAGAGCCTGGGCCGTACCTGGGAACGCGCCGCCTATATCAAGGCGCGGCCCTGCGCGGGCGACCTTGAGGCGGGGGCGCGGTTTCTCGACAGCCTGCGCCCCTTCGTCTGGCGCCGGCACCTGGATTTCGCCGCGATCCAGGACGCCCACGACATGCGCCTGCGCATCCGCGACGCCAAGGGCACCGGCGGGCGGGTCGAGGTGCCGGGCCACGACATGAAGCTGGGCCAGGGCGGCATCCGCGAGATCGAGTTCTTCACCCAGACCCGGCAGCTCATCGCCGGCGGGCGCGATCCGGCGCTGCGGCTGCGGGGCACCTGCGAGGGGCTGGCGGCGCTGGCCGCGCGCGACTGGATTCCCGAGGACGTGGCCGAGAAACTCGCCGCGCATTACCGCGCCCACCGCGAGGTCGAACACCGCATCCAGATGGTCAACGACGCCCAGACCCACAAGATGCCGCAGGGGCGCGAGGGTCTGGAACGGGTGGCCTGCCTGATGGGTTGCGCGGTGGACGAGATGACCGCCACCATCGCCGAGCGGTTGGCGGAGGTGCATACACTGACCGAGGGGTTCTTTGCCCCCGACGCGGCCCCGGCGGCCCCCGCCGAGGCCCCGGAGCATGTCTTCGATGCGGAGATCCTCGCGCGCTGGTCCAGCTACCCGGCGCTGCGCTCGAGCCGGGCGGCGCAGATCTTCGAGCGGCTCAAGCCCGAGCTGCTGTCCCGGCTGGCGCGCACCGCCCGGCCCGACGAGGCGCTGGTGGCGCTGGACGGGTTCCTGGCGGGGCTGCCGGCGGGGGTGCAGCTCTTCTCGCTGTTCGAGGCCAATCCGCAACTGATGGACCTGCTGGTGGACATCGCCGGCACCAGCCCGAACCTGGCCAGCCACCTGTCGCGCAACTCGGGCGTGTTCGACGCGGTGATCGGGGGCGATTTCTTCGCCGACTGGCCGGGGCGGGAGGCCCTCGAGGCGGAACTGGCCGAGGTGATGGCGGCCGAGGCCGATTACGAGGCGCGGCTCGACGCGGCGCGGCGCTGGAGCAAGGAATGGCGGTTCCGCGTGGGCGTGCACGTGCTGCGCGGGCTGATCGACGCGGACGAGGCCGGGCGGCACTATGCCGATCTCGCCGGTGCGGTGATCGGCGCGCTGCTGCCGGTGGTGGTGGACCAGTTCGCCGAGAAGCACGGGCCCCCGCCGGGCCGGGGGCCGGCGGTGCTGGGCATGGGCTCGCTGGGGGCGGAACGGCTCAACGCGGCCTCCGATCTCGACGTGATCGTGATTTACGACGCGAGCGGCCAGGACATGTCAGAGGGCCGCCGCCCGCTGGCCGCGCGGCCCTATTTCGCCCGGCTGACCCAGGCGCTCATCACCGCGCTGAGCGCGCCGATGTCGCAGGGCCGGCTCTACGAGGTCGACATGCGGCTGCGCCCCTCGGGCACCCAGGGGCCGGTGGCGACGAGCTGGGCCAGCTTCCGCGATTACCAGCAGACCCAGGCCTGGACCTGGGAGCACCTGGCGCTGACCCGCGCGCGGGTGGTGGCGGCGCTGGACGACGGCCTGGCGCGCGACATCGAGGCGTTCCGCCGGGAGGTGCTGGCCACCCCGCGCGACCGCGCCGCGGTGCTGCGCGAGGTCTCCGCCATGCGCGACCGGATCGCGCGCGCCAAGGCGCCGGGCGGTGTCTGGGACGCCAAGACCGGGCCGGGCCGGATGCAGGACGTGGAACTGGTGGCCCAGGCCGGCACATTGCTTGCCGGCAGCGGGGCGCGCGGCGTGCCCGAGGGGCTGGAGGGGGCGGCCGCCTGCGGCTGGCTCAACGGGGCCGAGGCGCGGCGGCTGACGGCGGCCCATGCGCTCTACTGGCCGGTGGTCGCGGCCTCGCGGCTGATCTCGGAGCAGGGGATCGCGGAGGACCGGCTGGGCGAAGGGGGCGCGGCGCTGCTGTGCCGTCTGACCGGGCGCGAGACGGTCGATCTTCTGGGCGAGGAACTGGCCCACCGCTACGAACAGGCCGAGGCGGTGATCGACGCGGCGCTGGCGCGCGCGGCCGGGGAGGGCGAGGATGCAACGGCGTGATACGCAGATCGACCCCAAGGGGCTGGTCCACGAGGCCTACCGCTCGAGGGCATCGGTGCGCCGGAATGCCGGTCGATCTTCCTCGACTGGGCGCTGAGCCTGCCCGAGGGGCAGGACAGCCGGGATGCGATGCGCCGGCTGCTGAACCGGCTGGGCACGGCCGCCCCCGATCACCCGATGACGCAGGTGCTTCAGGACGGATTGACCGGCACGGC
>DOIS01000359.1 GCA_003511785.1 Paracoccaceae bacterium | reverse complement strand
AAGAACATCTACAACGTCGATCCCGGCGACGTGTTCTGGGCCGCCTCGGACGTGGGCTGGGTCGTGGGGCACAGCTATATCTGCTACGCCCCGCTGATCCACGGCAACACCACCATCGTGTTCGAGGGCAAACCCGTAGGCACCCCCGATGCCGGCACCTTCTGGCGCGTGATTTCCGAGCACAAGGTCAAAAGCTTCTTCACCGCCCCCACCGCCTTCCGCGCGGTCAAGCGCGAGGACCCGAACGGCGAGTTCCTGAAGAAATACGACCTGTCCGAGCTCAACGCGATCTACCTCGCCGGCGAGCGCGCCGACCCCGACACCATCGAATGGACGCAGAAGATGACCGGCAAGCCGGTCTATGACCATTGGTGGCAGACCGAAACCGGCTATACCATCGCCGGCAACCCGGTGGGGATCGAACCCATGCCGGTCAAGATCGGCTCGCCGACCGTGGCGATGCCGGGCTATGACGTGCAGATCCTCGACGAGGCGGGCCACGAACTCCCGCCGGGAGAGCTGGGCGCCATCGCCATCAAGCTGCCGCTGCCGCCGGGCACGCTGCCGACGCTCTGGAACGCGGAAGACCGGTTCAAGAAATCCTATCTCGAGCATTTCCCCGGCTATTACGAGACCGGCGATGCGGGCATGAAGGACGAGGACGGCTATCTCTGGATCATGGCGCGCACCGATGACGTGATCAACGTGGCCGGGCACCGCCTGTCCACCGGCGGCATGGAGGAGGTGCTGGCCTCGCACCCGGACGTGGCCGAATGCGCGGTGATCGGGGTCAGCGACTCGCTCAAGGGGCAGTTGCCGGTGGGGTTCCTGTGCCTGACCAAGGGCGTGGACCGCCCGCATGACGAGATCACCGCCGAATGCGTCAAGCTGGTGCGCGACAAGATCGGGCCCGTCGCGGCGTTCAAGCTCGCGGTGGTGGTGGGCCGCCTGCCAAAGACGCGCTCGGGCAAGATCCTGCGCGCCACCATGGTCAAGCTGGCCGATGGCGAGGAATTCAAGCTGCCCGCCACCATCGACGACCCCGCGATCCTGGACGAAATCCGCGACGCGCTCAACGGCATCGGGTATGCTCGCGGCTGAGACACAGCCGAGGGCGGAGGCCGGGTGACACGCGAGACTCGCAGCGACCAGATCGACGCGCTGTGCCGATGGATCATCCAGCAGGGGGTCATCGGCACACCCTTCGACGCGCTGATCGAGGCGTTCTGCGAACGTGCCATCGCCGCCGGCCTGCCGCTTCTGCGCGCGAACCTGTCCATGCGCGCGCAGCATCCTTCGATCGGCGCCTTCGCCTATCGCTGGAAACGCACCAGCGGCCTCTTGCACGAGGAGTATCAGCGCGACCCGAGCATCGTCTATGGCTGGGACGCAAGCCCGCTCAAACGGCTCGTCGAGAGCGATGAAACCGAGTTCCGGCACCGCCTGACACCCGATCTGCAACCCTTCTCCTATCCCGTGCTCGACGAGTTGATGAGCCAGGGGGCGACCGACTATTTCGCCCAGCAGCTCAGCTTTGTCGGCGGGCCGGATACGCTTGCCTCGCTGCCATTCGATCCCCGTGCCAGCGCCATGGGCCTGCTCGCCTCCTGGACCACGGACGCCCCGGAGGGCTTCACCGAGGCCGATCTCGACGACCTGCGCACGCTGCTGCCCGTGCTGGGCCTGGCGCTGAAATCCAACGCGAATTATCGCATGGCCCGCGACCTGTTGAGCGCCTACCTAGGCCACGACGCCAGCCGCCGCGTGATGTCGGGCGAGATCCTGCGCGGCACGACCGAACGGATCAGCGCGGTGATCCTGATGTTCGACCTCTCGGGCTTCACCCGGCTGTCGGAAACGCTCGACGGGAATGCGGTGGTGGACATGCTGAACGCCTATTACGCCCCGGTCGTGGAGGTCATCGAGGGGCATGGCGGCGAGGTGCTCAAGTTCCTGGGCGACGGTCTGCTCGCCGTGTTCGTGCGCGACGACGAGGCCGAGGCCGGTGCCGCCGCGCTCGACACGGTCGAGGCGATCCGCGCCGTCATGGCCGACACCGACGCGCACCGCGCGGGAGAGGGGCTGACCGTCACCGGCTGCACCATGGCGCTGTACGCGGGCGAGGTGGCCTATGGCAATATCGGCGGCCGCAACCGGCTGGACTTCACCGTGATCGGCCCGGCGGTGAACACCGCCGCGCGGCTGTCGGCCATGTGCGCCCATGTGGATCAGCCGGTGGTGATTTCGGCCCGCGTGGCCCGTCCGCATCTGGCCGACCGCCCGGCCCTGGTGTCGCTGGGCCAGTACCGGCTGCGCGGCGTGGCCGAACGGCACGAGCTGTTCACGCTCGACTGACCGCCACTCTCAACGAGGCATGTTCGGGGCTTTCCCTTGCATTCCCGCCCGCCCGGCATAGGCTGCGGTGCAAGGGAGCCCTGAACATGACAAGCACCGATCTCTGGCGCCTGGACGCCACCGACCTTTCCAATCTCACCCGCGCGGGCGATGTCTCGGCCGAACAAGCGGTCACCGACGCGCTCGACCGGATGGCGACCGTCAACCCCGCGCTGAACGCCGTGGTGGAGGATCTCTCGGCCCAGGCGCTGGAGCGGGCCGCAAAGCTGGACGCCGCGCGCGAGGGCGGCGCGGTGCCCGGCCCGCTGCACGGCGTGCCCGTCACCATCAAGATCAACGTGGACCAGACCGGGCATGCCACCTCGAACGGGGTGGTGGCGCTGAAGGACCTGATCGCGCCGGCCGATGCGCCGGTGGTGGCCAACCTGGAGCGCGCGGGCGCGGTGGTGATCGGGCGCACCAACACGCCGGAATTCTCGTTCCGCGCCGACACCGACAACCCGCTTTACGGGCGCACCTGGAACCCCTGGGGGCGGCATATCTCGCCCGGCGGATCGTCGGGCGGCGCGGGCGCGGCAGTGATGGCCGGGGTCGGTGCGCTCGCGCATGGCAACGACATCGGCGGCTCGCTGCGCTTTCCCGCCGCGGCCAATGGCGCGGTAACGGTCAAGCCAGGGCTGGGCCGCGTGCCCGCCTGGAACCCGTCGCAGACCGCCGAGCGGGGGATGCTGGCGCAGGCCATGTCGGTGCAGGGCCTCATCACCCGCTCGGCCCGCGATCTGCACCTGTCGATGCCCGCGATGATCGCGCCCGACCCGCGTGACCCGTTCCACGTGCCGCTGCCCTGGCGCGGCGAGGCCGCTGAGGGACCGTTGCGGGTGGCGTTCTGCAAATCCTGCTACGGCTTCGACCTGCACCCGGAGGTGGAGGCCGCGCTGGATCACGCGCGCGTGGCATTGGGCGATGCGGGCTACCAGGTCGAGGAGGCCGAGCCGCCGCTGCTGCGCGAGGCCGCGATCACCGGCTACCACGCGTTGATGGGCGAGGTCCGGGCGCTGATGGGGCCGGATGTGGACAAGGCCGGCTCGGACACGATCAAGGGCGTGTTCGAGGCCTATTTCCAGGAATTTCCCCCTTATGAGGGCGTTGAGTTGCTGCGCGCCATGGCCCAGCGCAGCCATTACGCGCGGGAGTGGTCGCTGTTTCTCGACCGCTATCCGCTGCTGCTCTGCCCGTTCCTGCCACAGCCCTTCTTCGCCCCCGACCGCGACACCGAAGGGGTCGAGGGCGCGCGCGACACCCTGGGCGCGGCGCTGTGGTCCTATTCGATGAACTTCATGGGCCTGCCCGCCGGCTGCGTGCCCGCGCGGCTGGCCGATCTGCCCAAGGGCCCGCAGCCGATCGCCGTTCAGGTCGTCGGGCAACGCTGGCGCGAGGACCTGGTGGTCGATGCGCTCCAGGCCATCGAAGAGCGCACCGGGCGCATGTGCGAGGCGTTGTGGGAGCACATGGGCTGAGCCACGGAATACGGGCGCCGGAGAATGATCTCCGACGCCCGGGATAGACTGAAATCACTGCCTGAAACACGGGATCGAACGCGGGGGGATGTGCATCCGATAACGTCACGCCCCCCTCTCGCGCGCTCACGTGACAGGCGCGGCACAGAGGGGTGACGATTGGATGACAAGCGGCGGATCGCGGCCGGTCAGGTGAACTGCTCGGAGATCAGCCGCTCCTCCAGCCCGTGCCCCGGGTCGAACAGGATGCGATGGGCGATACTCGGCTCCGAACGGATCTCGACCCAGTCGATATTGTCGATGGAGATCGAATCGGCATCCGCCATCACCGGCCGCTTGTCCGGCTCGACCACGTCGAAGCGCACCCGCGCCGTCTTGGGCAGAAGCGCGCCGCGCCAGCGCCGGGGCCGGAAGGCGGCGATCGCGGTCAGCGCCAGCACGTCGGCGCCGATGGGCAGGATCGGCCCGTGCGCCGAGTAGTTGTAGGCGGTCGAGCCCGCCGGCGTGGCCAGCAGCGCCCCGTCGCAGACCAGCTCGGCCAGCCGCACGCGCCCGTCCACGCTGATCTTCAGCTTGGCGGCCTGAGGGCCCGCGCGCAAGAGCGACACCTCGTTGATCGCGAGTGCGTGATGGGTCTTTCCCGCGCGGTCGGTGGCGGTCATGGCCAGCGGGTTGATGACCTCCTCCTCGGCCTCTGCCAACCGCTCGGGCAGGTCGGTCTCGGAATAGGCGTTCATCAGGAAGCCGATGGTCCCGCGGTTCATGCCATAGACCGGCGCAGGCAGGTCCTGGGTCGCGTGCAGCGTGCGCAGCATGAACCCGTCGCCGCCCAGCGCCACGATCACCTCGGCCGCCTCGACGGGCACGTTGCCATAGCGCGCGATCAGCGCGGTGCGCGCGCTCTGCGCCACCTCGGCCTGGCTGGCCAGGAAGGCGATCTTCTTGTCATTCATCGGCGGGCCCGGTCTCCGGCGGTTTCCCGCGACACAAGCACAGCTTCGCCTGCGTGGCCAGCCTCGGGCCGCCGCACCGGGCCAAAAGGTCGCTTTACAGCCTTTCCCACAGGCCCAGTTTCCAGTAGGAACGCGGCCAATCCCGCACCCCCTTCAGCCAGGACGAGGACATCCATGAACGCGCCCACCCGTGACACCGGCTTTTTCACCACCCCGCTTTCCCAGAGCGACCCCGAGCTTCACGCCGCCATCACCGGCGAGCTGAGCCGCCAGCGCGACGAGATCGAGCTGATCGCGTCGGAGAACATCGTCTCCCGCGCGGTGATGGAGGCGCAGGGCTCGGTGATGACCAACAAATATGCCGAAGGCTATCCCGGCCGGCGCTATTACGGCGGTTGCCAGTGGGTGGACGTGGCCGAGAACCTGGCGATCGAGCGCGCCTGCAAGCTGTTCGATTGCGGTTTCGCCAATGTGCAGCCCAATTCCGGCTCCCAGGCTAACCAGGGCGTGTTCACCGCGCTCTTGCAGCCCGGCGACACCATCCTGGGCATGAGCCTGGACGCCGGCGGCCACCTGACCCACGGGGCCAAGCCCAACCAGTCGGGCAAGTGGTTCAACGCCGTTCAATACGGCGTGCGAAAGCAGGACAACCTGCTGGATTACGACCAGGTCGAGGCCCTGGCCAAGGAGCACAAGCCCAAGCTCATCATCGCCGGCGGCTCGGCCATCCCGCGCCAGATCGACTTTGCCCGGATGCGCGAGATCGCCGACATGGTTGGCGCATACCTGCACGTGGACATGGCCCATTTCGCGGGCCTGGTGGCGGCGGGCGAACATCCCTCGCCCTTCCCGCACGCGCATGTGGCCACGACCACCACGCACAAGACCCTGCGCGGCCCGCGCGGCGGCATGATCCTGACCAATGACGAAGC
>DOIS01000338.1:7271-7845 GCA_003511785.1 Paracoccaceae bacterium | reverse complement strand
CTATGAGTCCTGACCCTAGCCCGGAGGTTCGGGGTAGGCGGCTATGACTACGCCGGCAACGGGCGGGCCGACCTTCCGGCCTGGCAGGGCGCACGCCGGGCGATCGCGGTGGCGCCACCGGCAGGGGTGCGCCGCGCGCTGGCGCGGATGGGCAAGCCGGTCGAGACGTTGGAGGAACCCGGCCGCCCCGGAGCGTTGCTGCGCGAGTTGCGGCCCCATCAATGGATCAAGAACCTGCTGCTCTTCGTACCGATGCTGGCCGCGCAACGCTTCGAGTGGATCGTGACGGGGCAGGTCGCGCTGGCGGCACTGGCCTTCAGCCTGGGCGCCTCGGCGATCTACGTGCTCAACGACCTGCTCGACCTGGATGCCGACCGCCGCCACCCGGAAAAGCGCGAACGTCCGCTGGCCGCCGGAACGCTGCCGATCCCGGCGGCGATGACGGCCAGCGCAGGTCTGGCGCTTCTGACGCTGATCCTCGCGCTGGCGGTCGGGCCGCCCGTGGCGGCGCTGACGCTTCTCTACATGGCCGGGAGCCTGGGCTATTCGCTGTGGCTCAAGAAGCGGCGCTGGC
>DOIS01000338.1:0-6917 GCA_003511785.1 Paracoccaceae bacterium | reverse complement strand
CCTGTTCCTGCTGCGGGTGCTGACCGGCGCCGTGGCGGCGGGGGTGGTGCTGCCGCCGATCCTGTTCCTGTTCGGGTTCGCCATCTTCTTCGTGCTGGCCTGTGCCAAGCGGATCACCGCGCCCAGTTCGCGCATCGCGTCCGTTTGCCAGGTCAGCCAGAAGGCGGTCTCGAAGCCCCAGAAGATCAGCGTCGTGCCGATCCCGGTCAGCGTGTAGAGCGTGAACCGTCGGCCCTCCTCGCGGGCCGGGTGGCGGGCGTCGTAGAATATCCAGCGCTTGTCGAGCAGGTACTTGCAGACCAGCCCGACGCCGGTGCCGGTGGCCATGGCGACCAGGAACAACCCGGCATCCACCCACAGGACAAGGCGCTGCGCCCCGAGATTGGCCAGCGTGGCGAGCACGGCAAATCCCGCGTATCGTACCAGGAGCGTCGTCCTGTTCACGGTCTGGGCTCTCCTTCGCCGGTCGCGCCGCGCGGGCCGCCGGGCCGCGCTCAGGAAAGGTGTATCAGACGTAGACCGCTTCTGGCCACGGCACGCGCGATACCGGCGCGGTCCATCAGGCAGGCGGCGGTGGACACCCCGTCGGCCAGCGCCGCGCTCGGCCCCGAGACCGAGACCTGGCGCCAGCGTGCCGCGGTCGGTTGCCCGCTGCGGGGGTCGAGGATGTGACCGGCCCGCCCGGCAGCGTCGAAACAGGTGCCGCGCGGGGCCGAGCTGGCCAGCGCCATGTCGCGCAGCCCGTGCCGCCCCCCGGCGGCCAGGGTGACCGGCCAATCGCCGCCTTCGGGGTGTCCGCCGATCGCGGCCAGTTCGCCGGTATCGACCATCACCTCGCTCAGCCCCCGGGAGCGCAGCATCTCCGCGATCCGGTCGGCGATATAGCCCTGGGCGATCCCGTTGAGGGTCAGCGCCATGCCCGCGCGGCCAAGCGTGACGCGCCGGCTGGAAAACCGCACCCGCTCCCAGCCGGTCAGAGCGCGCGCGGCCCCGGGGTCGGGGCCGTCCGTTTCACCGCTGTAGTGCCGCGCCCAGGCGGCCCAAAGCGGCTGCACAGTGGGATCGAACAGCCCTCCGGTCAGCCCGTGAACGCGGTCGCACAGCGACAGGCATTCCAGCAGCTCGAAGGGCGGCGCGTCCAGCGCGCCCTGCGCGTTGAGCCGCGACAAGGCCGAGCCCGGACGATAGAGACTGAACACGTCCTCGAGCCGCGACAGCTCGGCCAGCACGTCGCGCGCGATATGCGCCGCGTCCTCGTGCGCCAGAGTCAGGGTGGTGCGCGCGCCAAGCGCCTAGCCGTGCCATTGCGTGATTTCGGGTCGGGCACCGGCCGCGCGCGCGCCGGGTGACATCCCCGCGCCAAGCGCGGCGGCCCCGGCACTGATGGTCAGGAAACGGCGGCGGGACATCGCGGTCATCTCAGTTCTCCCTCTGCTCTGACAGCCTGCGCAGGCGGTTGGCGAAATCGGCCGCCTCGTCACCCGCCTCCGGGGTCGGGGTGGCGACCGGGGCCAGCACCGCGGCATCCGGCACCTGCGCCAGGCGCAGCACCTCGCCGCCGTTCTCGCGGGCAAAGGCCCGGGCCGCCCCGGCATCCGAGAACGGCACCGTTTCCGGCGCCCCCATCCCGCCCACGCGGCGCGAGCCCAGGACGAAATGGGCGCGCTCGGCGGGGATCCAGTGGCCCTCGCCGGGGTCCTCCCAACTCTCGGCGGCGCCCATGTCCTGGACATAGATCGCGGTGATGGCGTGGCTCTGCTCGGGCATCCGCTGATAGGCGATCGCGTCGCGCACCTGCGAGAAGAACAAAGGCGCGCCGGGCAGCCCGTCGAGATGCACCTGCGCCTTGGGCCCGGCGTGCTCATGCAGGTTCATCTGGCAGAAATGCCCGGTGGCCTCGCGGATCATTTTCACCGGCTCGGGGGCGGCGGCCTCCTCGCGGCAGGCGGCCAGCAGGGACAGGGCGATCAGCAGGGCAAGCACTTTCATGGTGTTACCTTTCGGAATGCGAGAACGGCCAGGCCCATCGCCAGCGCGGGCCAGAGCAGGATCGACGCGAGCGCGTAGAGCGGCGGGATCGCGCCCGCCATGCCGCCGATGCCGGCGGCGGCAGCCGTGGCCTCGGAGGCGGCGAGGTTGAACAGGCGGAAGGCATCGGCCGGGTTGGCCACGAGCAGCCAGGGGAACAGATCGGTTGTGAACCAGCCGCCGTCATCGGCCACCACCCCCGCCAGCAGACCCAGGTCGTAGAGCACGATCATCCCCAGCCACAGCCCGATCGCAAGCCCGGCAGCACCCGAGGGCCGACGCGCACGGGCCGAGAGCGCATAGCCCAGGCAAAGGAAGGCCGCGCCCAGCAGGACCGAGCTCCAGACCAGGCGCCACAGCGCGGGCAACCCGCGCGCCGCCTCTGGATCCACCGCGAAGGCCGCCACGGCCGCGCTGCCATAGCCCGCGACGATGGCCAGCGACAGCACCCCCAGATGCGCCACCAGCTTGCCCAGCAGCACCTCCGCGCGGTTGACCGGATAGGTCAGCAGGAGCGGCAGGGTGCCCCGCTCGACCTTGCCCGCGATGGCATCGAAGGACATCAGAAGCGCCACCAGCGGCACCAGATAGACGCCCAGCGAGGTCAGGCTGGCGACGCTTACCGACAGCCGGTCGGCCCCCAGCGCGCCGGTGGGCGCCGATCCCGCCGCCGACAGCACCAGCGAGAACAGCACCATCATCGCCACCGCGATGGCGACCCATCGATTGCGCAAGGCGATGCGGAACTCGGTCGCGGCCGTGGCCAGGATGCGGGTCATTGGCCGTCCCTCCGGCTGTAATGGCTGTAGATGTCCTCAAGGCTGGACGGGGTGATCTCCAGATCGGCCACCGCGTCGCCCAGGGTGGTGATCTGCGCCAGCACCGGCAGCTTGTCGCGTTGCGCCACGTCCAGGTGCAGGGCCGTGCCGTTCATCCGGCCTTGCGGCAGCGCCTGCGCGAGCCTGTCGCCGGCGCCCTCGCGCGGGGTGACATGAAGCATCACCGGCAGGTCGGCGGCGCGGCGCAGCTCGGGCAGGGTGCCCTGCGTCACCACGCGGCCCCGCGACAGGATCACCAGCCGGTCGGTGCGCGCCTCGACCTCGGTCAGCGCGTGGCTCGACAGCAGGATCGCCGCACCCTCGGCGGCCAGCCCGTCGAGCAGCGCGTAGAAGTCGCGCCGCGACACCGGGTCCAGCCCGCTGGTCGGCTCGTCCAGGATCAGAAGGCGCGGCCGGCCGATCAGCGCCTGCGCCAACCCGATGCGCTGGCGCATCCCCTTTGAATAGGTGCCGATGCGCCGCCCCGCGGCCTCGGCCAGCCCGACCCGGCCCAGCAGGTCCATCGCGCCGCCCACGGGCAGGCCGCGCAGGCGCAGATAGTGGCGGATCTGCTCCAGCCCGGTCAGGCTGGGATGAAAGGCCACGTTCTCGGGCAGATAGGCCACGCCCTCGCGCGCCCGCGCAGACCCGGGGCGCGCGCCCAGCACCTCGACCGTGCCGCTGTCGAAGGGGATCAGCCCCAAGATGATCTTCATCATCGTGGATTTGCCGGCGCCGTTATGGCCCAGCAGCGCCACGCGCTCGCCCGGCGCCACCTCCAGCGCCACGTCGCGCAGCGCGGGCGTGCCGTCATAGCTCTTACTGAGCCGCGAGAGGGTCAAACTCTGTGTCATCCGTCTTTCCATCGCGCCAGCGTCCGGCGCTTTGCTCGGCCAGCGCGGCCATGTCGTCGGGAACCGCGATCTGCACGGGCGTCATCAGCGGGTGGCTGTCGAGCACGCCGCCGGGCAGGGTGGCGGGAAAGCTCGATTGCGACCAGCGCACCAGTTGCACGGCGGGGGCGCCGGTCAGCAGCGCCGCGGCGGGTTGCGACCACAGGATGTGGTCCATCAGGTCGTTGGGGCGAAACGCGCTGTCGGCGCGCCCGTCCCCATCCAGATCGAAGGCCGGGTGGTCCGACCAGTAATTGCCGCGCCCCTCGAAGCTCCACTCGACATCCGTCGTGCCCACGTATTTGACCTGCGTGCGGTTGCCGATGAAGGCGTTGCCGGTCAAAGCATTGCGCTCGGAGCCCGCGGTCAGATGAATCCCGATGTCGCAGCCCTCGAAACGGTTGTCGGCGATCAGGTTGCGGTGCGCGTTATAGATGAAGGTGCATTTCTCGGCGCCACCGCGCACGAGGTTGCCCTGCACGTCGGACTGGTTGGCATAGTTCAGCATGACGCCGTGGTCGCGGTCGTTCAGCGACAGGTTGTCCAGCACCTGCACCCGGTCCGAGAACATCAGCGCATAGCCCAGGTGATTGCCGATCGAGACGTTGCCCGACACCTCGCTGTCGTTGGCATACATGTAATGCACCGCGAAACGCAGGTCGCGAAAGAGGTTGTCGCGAAACACGTTGCGCCGCGAGGTGTTAACGAAGATGCCGTCGCGACCATAGCGGATGTCGTTGCCGACCACCTCGGCGCCCTTGGCGTTCCACACGTAGACGCCGTTGCCACGATCGTTCATGCGCCGGTCGCGGCGCCCCACGATCACGTTGTTCCGCACCATGCTGTCCTCGGCGCCGTGGATGTCCACGCCGTAGAGATTGCCGAGGATGCGGTTGTTCTCGACCAGGACGCGCCGCGCGGTCTTGGTCAGTTGCACGCCCGAGTCGATGGTCTGGTGATCGCTGCCCGACCCGGTGATCTTCAACCCGCGCACGGTGATGTCGGGCCCGGTCACGGTCACGACCGACCCTTCGCCCGTGCCCTCGAGGTGCGCCTGTCCGCCGCCATCCAGCGTGATTTCGAAGTCCAGTGTCACCGGGCCGGCATGGCGGCCCGGTGCAAGCATGAGCACATCGCCGGGACTGGCCCCGGCGATGGCGTCGCGCAAGGCGCCGCCCCCGGCCGGAACCTCGACGGCCCCGGCCGCTGCCTGTGTCGTCGCCAGACACAGCGCGATGAAGAGGGGGCGCCAGCGCATGGCTCAGGTCGCCCGCGGCTCGACCAGCATCCGGCCGCGCATCTCCATGTGGAGCGCGTGGCAGAACCACTGGCAGTAGTACCAGTAGACGCCGGGCTTGGCCGCCGTGAAGGTGACCGAGGCCGTCTGCTGCGGCGAGATCTCTATCGCCACGCCATGATTGTTCAGCGTGAAGCCGTGGCTCAGGTCGTCGATGTCGTCGAGATTGGTGATGATGACCGTCACCTCGTCGCCCTGCTTGACCGTGAACTTGTCCAGGCTGAAGGTCGGCGCCTGGCTGGACATGTAGACCCGCACCTTGTTGCCGTCGCGGATCACCGTGTCCATGTAGTCGTCGATATTCACGCCATCGGCCTCGGCCTGCGCCCGCGTTTCGGCCCACATCGGGTCGTTGCGGTCCCAGACGTCCTTGGGGTTCACGATGTCGCGGCGCACCAGGACCACGTCATGCGGCTCGGCGAAGGTCGGGCCGTCATGCACCACCTCCATCGCATCGGTCGAGATGTCGATGATCTGCTCGTTCTCGGGCTTGAGCGGACCCACGTTCAGGAACCGGTCCTTCGAGAACTTGTTGAGCGACACCAGCCACTTGCCATCGGCTTCCTTGGTTTCGCCCATGGTGGTGTGGTTGTGGCCCGGCTGATAGTGCACGTCGACCTTGCTCACGATCGGGTCCACGTCCTCGCCGGCATAGGCCCGCACCGCGTCCTCGAGGTTCCATTTCACCATCTGGCTGTCGAGGAACAGGGTGGTATAGGCAAAGCCCTTGCCGTCGAAGGCGGTGTGAAGCGGCCCGAGACCCAGCTCCGGCTCGGCCACCACAATCGAGCGCGGGTCGGCGTCGCCGTCGAACAGCGCGTCCATCTTGCGCACGTCGAGCACCGAACAGGTGGGCGAGAGCTTGCCGTTGACCACCACGTGCTTCATGTCCGGCGCGGTGTTGATGCCGTGCGGGCTGTTGGGAATGGGGACATAGCGGGTGTACTTCTTGTTCTGGCCCTTGCGCCCATCGATCACCTTGACGCCGTTCTTCTCCTCGTAATCGCCATTGGCGATGCCCTTCTCGATCTCGGCGAGGTTGAAGATCACTACATGGTCCATCGCGTTCTCGGTCATCTCGGCCAGGGTCATGCCCATTTCCGAGTTGTAGGAGGTCGAGAAGGCGTATTTGCCCTGGTAATCGCAGTCGGTGTTGTCGAGGTTGCCCGACACCATCACCTGCCAGGCGACCTCCATCGTGTCGCCGTCCAGCGCGGTGAAGTAGTTCACGTACTTCTCCGGCTCGTCCAGGATCGAGCCGTCGTTGACGATGGGCGTCTCGTCCTCGCCATTGGCGAACACATAGCCGGTGCGCGGGTATTTCTGCGGACGCAGCCCGTGGATCGCCTTGGCGTTGGGGATCTCGACGGCCTTGTCGGTCTTCATCACGTCGCAACGCACGCGGGCCACGCGGGTGTTGGCCTTGTCGTTCATGAACAGGTAACGGCCGTCATAGGTGCCGTCGGTGAACGACATGTGCGGGTGGTGCAGGTCGCCGTTGTCATGCACGCGCTTGCCCTGGGCGGCGAGGAACTCGCGGGTCTCCTCGGTCATGCCCTCTTCGAGGATGCGCAGGCTCTCGTTGGTCTGGCCCCAGCCGGTGGCCGAGCAGCGGTTGAACACCGGCACGCGCATCAGCTCGCGCATGGACGGAAAGCCCAGGATGCGCAGCTCGCCGGTCTGGCCCGATGACCAGAAGCCGTAATACTCGCCCAGCTCGCCCGGGGCGAGGTTCAGCGCGTCCGCGGCCTGGGCCGGGCGCGCGCTCATCACGGTCGAGCCGATGCCGGTGCCGGCCAGCACCGCGCCGGTGGCCGTGGCGCCCAACATGCCCCTGCGGGTCATCGACAATGTGGTTTTCGTCTCACTCATGGGTTTTCC
>DOIS01000079.1 GCA_003511785.1 Paracoccaceae bacterium | reverse complement strand
GGTAGTTGTTGACCAGGATCAGCCCCTGCATGATCATCCTGTTTTCCGCCAAGGGACGCGAGATTTCGGGAATGACGATCAGGATCGCGGTGCCGACGATGGGCCCCAGGACGCTGTTGCGCCCGCCCAGGATCACATAGCTCAGGATCACAATCAGCAGGTGAAATCCGAACTGGTTCGGGTCGAGCGCGTAGGAATGATATGCTTCCAATCCGCCGAACAGCCCGGCCAGCGCCCCCGACAGCGCAAAGGCGAATGTCTGGTGCCAGGTGATCGAGACCCCCAGCGAGGCCGCGACCGCCTCGTCCTGCCTGATCGCGTTGGACGCACGGCCTATACGGCTGCGCTCCAGCGACCAGATCAGGTAGATGACGATGGCAACAACGACGAAAAGGGTTCCGGTCCCCACGGTCTTCGGGATCCCGTTCAGGCCCATCGCGCCGCCCGTGAGGGATTCGGAATAGATGTTCAGCGACAGCACGATCTGGATAAAGGCAACCGTTGCGATTGCCTGGTAGACGCCGTGCAAACGGGCCAGTGGGATGGACAGCACCATCGCGGCGACCATCCCCGCCGCCATGCCGGCCAACAGTCCAACCACCGGATGCAATCCGTAGGAAACGGCCAGGATGCCTGCGGTGTATGCTCCGATACCCGCCAGCGCCGCGGTCGCGAGCGAAAAGACACCGGCGCGCAACACGATGTACTGGCTGAAGGCCATGCCGAGGTGCAGCAGATAGAGATCGAAGAGCGGAAGGTAACCCGCGATCATGTTGGTCATCGACGCCCCCTCAGAAGGCCGGCATGTTCCTTGCCCATCAGCCCGTGCGGGCGGATCAGCAGAATCAGGAACAAGGCGGCAAATATAATGGTGTCGGTCAGCCCCGAGGGCAGGTAGGCGATCGACAGGGTCTGAACCATGCCGAAGATCAACGAGGCCAGCAGCGCCCCCGGAATGGACCCCAGCCCGCCCAGGATGATGATGGCGAAGCCGAACATCAGGTAGGGTTCGCCCATCACGAAGTTGATCGAGTTGAACGCGAGCCCCACCAGAACCCCCGCGGCCCCCGCCAGCGCGCCGGCCAGGAAATAGGTCTGCATGTAGACGAGGTTCGGGTTGATCCCCATCAGCTGAGCGGCGCGTTCGTTATCCGTCACCGCCCGCACGCGGCGACCGAAGGACGTGCGATAGATGAGGTAGGCCAGGGTCACCACCAGCAGCAGGGCGGCGATCATCCTCGGGCATGTCCCCACGTGCGACCTTTTCCAGGAGTTCGCGACGCCGCGCAACCGAAGGGTCGAGAAAGCGGGGACGGAAGATCTCGATGGCCTCTCGCACCTCCTGTCGCACTTCGTCCTTGGGCCGTGTCGAATGGATAAGCGTGGCGGCCGCCGAAAAGGCTTCGACCAGCCGCAAGAGATCGTTGGTTTCCTCGGGCGACCCTTCGGGCCGGTCTATGCCGGCGAAGTCCGCGGTCAGGTTCATCGTCACCCTGTAGCCCAGATCCACCAGTTCGGCCCGGCCCGCCTCGATATCCCCGGACATGGAACTGCGCAGCGTGCGCGGAAAGACCTCTTGCTCACACCAATGGAAGTAGTCCTTGCGAAAAACGCGGAACTCCATGATCCGCCGCTTGCGATGCTCCTCGCCATGCAGGGTCAGCAAGGTGCGGTCCATGATGATCGCGCCCTCATCATAGAGCGCCTGCTTCAGGTCGGGATGTCGCAGACCCTTAGAAATCTGGTCGGTATCCCTGACAACGCGCGGTGCGGACATGGTGAACAATCTCCATTGGCTCTTCGATCGGGTCGCGAGTCAGTTATATCGAAATGGATGTTATTTATGACAATACTTCTGGAGACTGGTGAAACAGGCACAGCCGGCACCCCCGGTTGCTCGGCAACGCAGGAGTTCGGGGAAGGACTGCAGTGCGTGAAGTTTGCCGGGCGGCTTGTCAGGAATGCCGCTCGTCGTCGGGCCATTGGTCGAGAACAGCCTGCTCGGGGAGACTGTCGAACACGCGCTTCATGAGATCGCTCAGATGCTCGATCTCCTGTTTGCTCAGGGCCTGGCTGATGTTTGCCATGATCAGGTCGCTCAGCCGGTTGCAGATTTCGGCCATTTCCTGGCCCTGCGGGGTCAAGGTGATCACGACTGTCCGGTTGTCGGTCTCCGACCGGGTGCGCCGAATATACTGGTCGCGCTCCAACCGCTTCAGCTGGTGCGAGATGGTGGATTGGGGCAGCGCCATCAACTCGACGATGTCGCCGACCCTCATCGGTCCGCGTTCGGCAATGGCGACGATGATTCGTGAACTGAACAGGTCCAGCTTGTAGTCCGCGATAAGCGGGTTGCAGACGTGCAAGAGCCTCGCGTTGATCCGATGGGCCAGGAAAGACACGCGCTCTTCGAGCGGTCGGCGCTTTCCGGAAAGGTCGGTGGGCTCGTCTTGGGACACCGTCATCTTGCTGGCCTTTGCTTGGCTTCGGCGGCGCATGATGCCCGCTCTTCCAATTATATGGACGGCCTCTGGCGTTGACAATAAAATTGCTCTAGATATTATCGATTTCGATTGATTTTACTGTGATCGCCGAGGACCATGCCCAACGCCCTGCAAACAGCGACTGTCATCGACGTTCACGCCCATGTTGTCCTGCGCGAGACCTTCGGCGCTGCCGGGGCGCTGGGAGGGCATGATGGCGATGCGCCCTGGTTTCGAGTGGGCGACTATCGTCTGGACGGCGTGCGCTATGAGAACAGCCCGTTCACGGACACCGAATTGCGCCTGTCCCGAATGAACGCAGCAGGCATCGATGCGCAGGTCTTGTCACCCAATCCGTTGAGCTTTCTGCATTTCATACCCGCGAGCCAGGCGCGCGGCTTCTGCCAAACGCACAACGGTGCGCTGGCGCAATTGCTGACACGGCACGGGGACCGGCCGGCCGGACTGGCTGCTCTGCCCATGCAATCCATCCCCGATGCGATAGAGGAGTTGACCCGCGCCGTGCGCTCTCTCGCGCTTCGCGGCGCCTGTATCGGCACGGACCTGCCCAGACCGCTGGACGACCCGGGCATGGACCGCTTCTAGAAGCCTGTGTCGCCCTCGATGTGCCGCTCTTCATCCACCCCTCCCCTGCCGGGATCGACGGGCCAGCAGGAGACGCCAATCTCGCGGATCACGACCTGGACGTGGTACTGAGCTTTGCCGCTCAGGAAACCCTGGCGGTAGCGCGGCTGATCTATGGCGGCGTGCTGGATAGGCATCCCGATCTGGACATCTGCGTCAGTCACGGCGGCGGCGCAACCGGCTATCTCGTCGGACGCATGGCACTGGCCGCGCGCAAGCGCCCCTGTGCTCCCGCTGCCTTGCGGGCCGATGGCGCCTTCGAGGAACGGTTGGCCCGGCTGTGGTTCGACAATCACCTGAACAACGAAAACAGCCTTGCGCTGCTGACCAGGCTGGTGGGCGATGACCGGCTGTTGTTCGGCACCAACTTCGCCGGCTGGGATGCACCCGAAGACCTGGGTAGCCACCGGCCGCCGCGCAAACTCGCAGACAATGCGCGCCGCCTGCTGCGCATCACATGACAGGAGAAGCCAATGACCACCGCCATCATCAGAAACGGACGGATTGTTGACGGCACCGGCGCGGCCCCGGTCGCGGGATCGGTGCTGATCGAGAGTGGCACCGTCACCGCAGTCGGAACCGAAGCGGACGCAAGGGCGTCAGAGAGTATCCGCGAGATCGACGCGACCGGCCAGACGGTCATGCCGGGGCTGATCGACACCCATTGCCACCTGTCTTTTGACGATGCGGGATCGAATGCCGAGATCTTCCATCAGCGCCGCAACGCTCTGTCCGCGCTGGTGGCATCCTACAACGCGCGCAAGTTGCTGCGGGCCGGCGTAACCGGGCTGCTGGACCCGGATTTCAGTGCATGAGAACATGCTGGATCTGCGCGATGCGATCGACGCGAACATCGTCGAGGGGCCGCGCATGTCCTGCGGTTCCTATGCGCTCATCACCGGGGTTGGCGGCACTGCGGGTCGGCTGATCGCGGATGAGGGCGTGACAGGCTATTACATGCCGGTAAATTCGCGCGACGGGATCGTGCGCGAGATCCGCCGTCAGATCAAACACGGTGCCGACTGGATCAAGGTTCATGTCACCGGCATTGTCCCGCGCCAGGCCCACAAGGGCGAGCTGTGCGTCTGGACACTGGAAGAGCTGCAGGTGATCTGCGACACGGCGCATGAATTGCACACCCCGGTCATGGGCCATTGCCGGGGTGCCGAGGCGACACGCCGCGCCGCCATCGCGGGTTTCGACCTGATCTTTCATGCGACGGCCATTGATGACACGGCGCTGAAAGAGATCGTCGACCGCAAGATCCCCATCGCCCCTGCCCTGACCTTTCAGGCAAACATGGTCGATTTCGGGCACAAGATCGGCACGGCGCCCGAGTTGATGAAAATCTTCGAGAGCGAAATCACCGACTCGATCGAAACCATGACCGAGGCTCACAAGGCCGGTGTGCCGCTGCTCTGCGGTTCCGAGGCAGGCTTCTCTCTCGTGCCTTATGGGGACTGGCACTATCGCGAAATGGAGGTCTTCGTGAAATACTTCGGCCTCACACCGCTGGAGGCGATCAGCTGCGCCACCCGGAACGGCGCGATCGCCCTGAAGATGGAGGGAAAGGTGGGTGTCATCGCGCCGGGGTATCAGGCTGACATCATCTGCGTGACGGGACAGGTGGATCAGGACCTGTCGCTTCTGGGCGATACCGACAACATCACCACCGTGATGATCGGCGGCGTGGAAAAGAACCTCGCCCCCCTGCCGGAGCGCAACAACATTCCCGGCTGGCGGCTGGCATCGATCGGACAGACACGTCTGACTCGTGCCGTCGCCCTGGGCGAAAAGCAGGAACCCGAAGCCCCGAACATCGAAGAGCTACATTGAACCCATCCAAGGACAGGAACGCCAGCATGGCCGAACATTTCATAACCCGCTTCGAACACGCCGAGCCGACGCTGCGGCTTCCCGAACTGCATCAGGCCCTCTACGGTGCCGATACCCTGTTCCTGCCGCGCACGGTGGTCTGCCTGCACGCGAGGAACACCGGAAAAAGAAACGCATCTTCGCCGGCGTCTTCAACCGTCCCTTCTTCCGTCATTACCAGAATACACTGTTTCCCATCGCGCTGAAGGAAACGCTCGATCCGGTGCGCGCGGCAGGTGGCGGGGATATGGCCCAGTTCGCCTATCGGGTGCTGGTCAACCTGGTTGCCGACAGCGCCGGGATCGACCGGGCCCATAGCGAAAAGGATACCGACCGCCTGTTCGCGCTGATTGGCAAGCTGGGACATGCGCCGACGATGGGGCAGTTGACCGACCCTTCAGACCGCGACCGGCTGATGAGCGAGTTGAAGGAGGCATTGGAAGATTTCAAGGCGGAGTTCTTCGAGCCATCGCTCGCCCGCCGGCGCGAAATGGTGGAAAAGTTCAACGCGGGTGAATTGGAGAAGGCCGACCTGCCCCGCGATGCCATCACCGCGCAATTGCTGCACTCCCCCACCGACGCGGATCTGCCCTATGACGAAAGACTCAAGGACGCCGCGTTCTTTATCCTTGCCGGGGCTTTCACCACGGCGAACGTGCTGATGAATGTGGTCAACGAGGTTCTCGACTGGCTCGACGATCACCCCGAAGACCGGGCGCGGTTGATCGACGACCCGGTGCTCATGCAGAAACTCATCTGGGAGGGTGTGCGCCTCCACCCGGCCAGTCCGATCACCAAGCGTCGCGCGCTCTGCCCGGTCGACTTGCCGGACGGGCACCGGGCCGGCCAGGACGAATACGTGACCGTCGATCTGACCAAGGCGAACCGCAATCCCGACCTGTTCGGCGAAGATGCCGAACGTTTCAACCCCCATCGCGAATTGCCCCAGAACGTTCCGCTGCACGGGGTGTCCTTCGGAGGCGGCGCGCATGTCTGCCTGGGCAAGTTGTTGGCCGTCGGCGTGAAAGTGACCGACGACAACAAGGGTGC
>DOIS01000025.1 GCA_003511785.1 Paracoccaceae bacterium | reverse complement strand
GCAATTTTTCGAGGTGCCCTCCTGAATGTCCACAGGCCCTAGATGAGCCGGACCGAACGCACCGCGTTCCAGAAACAGGCGCAGATGGTGTTCCAGGACCCCTATTCCTCGCTCAGCCCGCGGATGCGCATTCTCGACACCCTGACCGAGCCGCTCGACATTCACGGCATCGGCAGCGGGTCCGAGCGGCGCGACATGGCAGAGGCGATGCTGAAACGGGTGGGAATGAACTCAGACATGCTCAAACGCTATCCGCATGCCTTTTCGGGCGGGCAGCGGCAGCGCCTGTCGGTGGCCCGCGCGCTGATGCTCGACCCCGCGCTGCTGGTCTGCGACGAGCCGACCTCGGCGCTGGATGTCTCGGTCTAGGAGCAGATCCTGACCCTGCTCGAGGACATCCGCGACCGGATGAACCTGAGCTACCTGTTCATCAGCCACGACCTGGCCGTGGTGGCCCGCATCGCCGACGAGGTCGCGGTGATGCGCCAGGGGCCGGTGGTGGAACAGGCGCCGCCCGACACGCTGTTTCACGAACCGCGCCACCCCTATACCAAGGCGCTGATCGCCGCCCATCCGACGCCGGACATCCACCGGCCGATCAATCTCGACCTCGTGTCGCAGGGCGCCGGCGCGCCCGAGACCTGGCCCGAGGTCTTCCGTTTTTCCGCGACCGCGATCCCCTCGCTGGCCGAGGTCTCGCCCGGACACAAGGTAAGTTGCCATGCTTGACGCAATCAGACGCCCCCTCGCTTTCCTGGCCACCGCCTGCCTGCTGGCCCTGCCCGCGGGCGCGCAACCCTTCCAGGAAAGCGTGTTCTGGGGCGACGAGGTGCGCGCGGGCGACCTGCCGCCGGTGACCGAACGCCTGCCCGAGACCCCGCTGGTCGTCGACCTCGAGGCCAGAGGCCGGACCCTGGGCACGCCCGGCGGTACGCTGCGCACCATGGTCACGCGCAGCAAGGATATTCGCCAGATGGTGGTCTATGGCTATGCCCGGCTGGTGGGGTTCGATGCCGAGTATGAGCTGGTCCCGGATATTCTGCTCGATCTAGAGGCCGAGGGGGAGCGGCGCTTTACCCTCAAGCTGCGCCCCGGGCACCACTGGTCGGACGGCGCGCCCTTCACCTCGGAGGATTTCCGCTATTGGTGGGAGGACGTGGCGAACAACGAATTGCTCAGTCCCGCCGGCCCGCCCGATTTCCTGCTGGTCGATGGCCAGCCGCCGCGCGTGAGCTTTCCCGACGCCACCACGGTGATCTTCGAGTGGGACGCCCCCAATCCCAGTTTCGTGCAGACGCTGGCCCAGGCGCGCCCGCCCTTCATCTATCGCCCGTCGCATTTCCTCAAGCGGTTCCATGGCGACTACGCCGAGGAAGGCTCGCTCGACGCGCTGGTGCAGGAGAACCGGGTGCGCAGCTGGGCCGCGCTGCACAACCAGCTCGACAACATGTACAAGTTCGACAATCACGAACTGCCCACGTTGCAGCCCTGGATGAACGCCACTTCGGGCAAGCGCATCCGGCACCTCTTCGTGCGCAACCCGTTTTTCCACCGGGTCGACACGGCGGGCGTGCAGCTGCCCTATATCGACATCGTCGAGATGGAGATCGTCACCGGCGGGCTGGTCGCCGCGCGCGCCAGCGCGGGCGAGACCGATCTTCAGGGACGGGGCCTGGATTTCCGCAACATCCCGATCCTGCGCAAGGGCGAGAACGAGGGCGGCAATTACCGGACCTTCCTGTGGGATACCGGCGTGGCCTCGCAGATCGCGATCTATCCGAACCTGAACTACGACGACCAAGGCTGGCGCGAGGTGCTGCGCGACGTGCGGGTGCGCCGGGCCCTGTCGCTGGCCATCGACCGGCCAACCATCAACCAGGCGCTCTATTTCAAGCTGGCGCAGCCGGCGGCCGTGTCCGTGCTGCCCGCGAACCCCTTCTTCGACGAGGCGCATCGCGACGCCTGGGCCAGCCACGATATAGAGCGCGCCAACGCGCTGCTGGACGAGGCGGGCCTGACCGGGCGCAGCCCGGACGGCTATCGCACCCTGCCCGACGGGCGCAAGATGGAGCTGGTGATCGAAACCGCCGGCGAGCGGCAGGAGGTCGAGAACGCGCTCCAGATCATCACCGACAACTGGGCCGAGATCGGCGTCAAACTGGTGATGCGGCCGCTCGACCGCGACATCCTGCGCAACCGGGTCTATTCCGGCCAGACCATGGCCGCGGTCTGGTATGGCTGGGACAACGGCTTGCCGCAGCCCTATACCTCGCCCGCCTACCTGGCGCCGCGCGACCAGGTGTTCTTCGCCTGGCCGAAATGGGGCCAGCACTATCAGACCGGCGGCACGGCGGGCGAGGCGCCCGATCTGCCCGAGGCGCAGCGCCTGATGGAGTTGGCCGCCGAGTGGGAGCACGCCGAGACGACCGAGCGGCGTTCGGAGGTCTGGCGCGAGATGCTGGCGATCCATGCCGACCAGGTCTATGGCATCGGCGAGCTCAACCGCGCGCCCCAGCCCGTCGTGGTGAACCGCAAGCTGCGCAACGTGCCGGAAAAGGCGATCTGGGCATGGGAGCCCGGCGCGCATTTCGGCGTGCACCGCATGGATGAGTTCTGGATCGACGAGGCGGCGGCCGACTGATGGATATCCTGCGCTACGCCATCTATCGCTTTGGCACGATGGTGCTGACGCTGCTGGTGGTGTCGGTGCTGATCTTCGTCATCATCAACCTGCCGCCCGGCGACTACCTGTCGAACCAGATCGCCGAGCTGCGCGCCTCCGGCCAGTCGGCGGGCGTGGACAAGGCCGAGTTCCTGCGCAAGGAGTATTCGCTCGACAAGCCGCTGTGGCAGCAATACCTGATCTGGATGGGGTTCTGGCCCGGCCCGCACGGGTTTTCCGGGCTGATCCAGGGCAATTTCGGCTGGTCCTTCGAATTCGACCGGCCCGTGGCCGACATCGTCGGTGAAAGCCTGTGGCTCACCGTGCTGGTCAACCTCGCGGCCGTGCTCTTCGTCTACCTGGTGGCGCTGCCGCTGGGGGTGCTGGCGGCGGCCCGCTCACGCACCTGGGTGGACTACACCACGGCCTTCGTGGGCTATCTGGGGCTGGCCACGCCCAACTTCCTGCTGGCGCTGATCCTGTTCTATTACGGGCACAAGTATTTCGACCTGCCCATCGGCGGGTTGATGGACCCGATCTACGAGGGCCAGCCGCTGAGCTGGGAGAAGGTCCAATCGATCCTGATCCGCCTGATCGTGCCCACCTTCGTGATCGGCACCGCCGGCGCCTCAGCGATAATGCAGCGCCTGCGCGCCAACATGCTGGACGAGCTGGGCAAACCCTATGTCGAAACCGCCATCGCCAAGGGCATGGCGCCCTCGCGGATGCTGGCCAAGTATCCGTTGCGCATGGCCTTCAACCCCTTCGTGGCCGATATCGGCAACCTGCTACCCTCGATGGTCTCGGGCTCGGTCCTGGTCTCGGTGGTGCTGGGCTTGCAGACCATCGGCCCGACGCTTTTGACCGCGCTCAAGACGCAGGACCAGTTCCTGTCGGCCTTCGTGCTGATGTTCGTGGCGCTCTTGACGCTGGTGGGCACGATGATCTCCGACGTGCTGCTGGTGCTGCTCGATCCGCGCATCCGCTATGAAGGGAAGGACGCATGAGCACCCGCCCCGATGGCCGCTACGTCGACGACGCGCCTTTCGATCCGCAGGCCAATGTCACCACGCTGGAGCGCAAGGACCTGGATGCACCCAACTGGCTGCTGGTCTGGCGCAAGTTCAAGACCCACAAGCTGGGCCTGTGGTCGGGCATCTTCCTGCTGCTGAGCTATCTGATGCTGCCCTTCGCCGGGTTCATCGCGCCCTACGGGCCGAATTACCGGTTCTCCGAGCATCTCTATCACCCGCCGCAGGAGATCAATTTCTTCCACGAAGGCGAATTCATCGGCCCCTTCGTCTATCCCACCGTGGCCGAAGCGGACATGGAGACCTTCCAGTGGACCTTCGTCCCCGACGAGGAGAACCCGGTGCCGCTGCGCTTCTTCTGCGAAGGGCAGGACTACAGGATCGCCGGGCTGATCCCGTCGGACACGCATCTGTTCTGCGCGGGCGACGGGGCGACGGTGTTTCTGTGGGGCTCGGACCGGCTGGGCCGGGACATCTTCAGTCGCATCCTCTATGGCGCGCAGCTGTCGCTGACCGTGGGGCTGATCGGCATCGCGGTGTCGTTCACGCTGGGCATCGGCTTCGGCTCGATCGCGGGGTATTTCGGGGGCAAGATCGACTGGATCATCAACCGGGTGATCGAGATCCTGCGAAGTCTGCCCGAGTTGCCGCTCTGGCTGGCGCTCTCGGCGGCGGTGCCGTCGAACTGGGGGCCGGTGGCGGTGTTCTTCATCATCTCGATCATCCTCGGCATCCTCGACTGGCCCGGGCTAGCCCGATCCGTGCGCGCCAAATTCCTGTCGCTGCGCGAAGAAGAATATGTGCGCGCCGCCGAGATGATGGGTGCCAGTTCCGGCCGGGTAATCCGCAAGCATCTGCTGCCCAACTTCATGTCTCACCTGATTGCCTCGGCCACGCTGTCGATCCCCGCCATGATCCTGGGGGAAACGGCGCTCAGCTTCCTTGGCTTGGGCCTACG
>DOIS01000179.1 GCA_003511785.1 Paracoccaceae bacterium | reverse complement strand
CTGCTTGACGATACCGTAGGCGGTGGACAGGCCCAGTCCGGTACCCTCGCCCGTCCGCTTGGTGGTGAAAAAGGGCTCGAACACCTTCTGGATCTTGTCCGGCGCGATGCCGATGCCGCTGTCGCGTACCCGCACGGTGACATAATCGCCCACCGGCACGGTCGCGCGGTCGCGCTCGAGCGGGGTATCGAGATGCGCGACTTCGGTCTCGATGCGAATCTCGCCGCCTTCGGGCATGGCGTCGCGCGCGTTGACCACCAGGTTCATCAGCACCTGTTCCAGCTGGCGCTTGTCGGCGCGGATCGGGCGCAGCACCGGATCATGGCTGAGCGTGAGCGTCACCTTCTCGCCCACAAGGCGGTTGAGCAGATGCGTCAGGTCGGCCAGCGTGTCGCGCAGGTCGAGTATCTCGGGGCGCAAGGTCTGCTTGCGCGAGAAAGCCAGAAGTTGCCCCACCAGCGCCGCGGCCCGGTTGGCGTTCTGGTTGATCTGCACAAGGTCGCCATAATCCGGGTCGCCCTGGTCGTGGCGCAGCAAGAGCAGGTCGCAATGGCCCGAAATGGCGGTGAGCAGGTTGTTGAAATCATGCGCCACGCCCCCGGCCAGCTGCCCGATGGCCTGCATCTTCTGGCCCTGGACGAACTGCGCCTCCAGCGTCTTCAACTCGGTGGCGTCGTTGAGCACCGCGATCAGCCGCGTCCCGTCGCCTGCCTGCATCCGCGACAGGGTCACCTGGACGAACACCTCGCGATCAGTGCGGCGTAGGCGCAGGAACTCTGACTGCTGGTCACGCTCGCCATCGGCCATCTCGCGCAGCCAGTCGGGTACGGTCCGGCCCAGGCCCGTCATCACATCGGACAGGGTGCATCCGGCATCCGGCGCCCGTCCAAGCAAGCGCGTGGCCAGCCGGTTGGCGGTCAGGATTCTTCCGTCGGGGTCCAGAGTCAGCATGGGCACCGGAAGGCTGTCGAAGGCCAGATCCGGGCCGGGCGCCCCTCTACCGACCTCGATCATGTAAATTTCCTGGCGTCCGCCGCTGTTGTCGCGCTGCGCGACGACCACATCGACCGGACCTTCAGCCGTCGAGACCGTGTTGATCTCGCCAGGTCGGAGGGGAAGCTCGGGGAACAGCCGGTCCAGCGCTTTCACCCGTCCCCCGGCCAGGTGTCGGGCGGCCTCGTTCATGAACAGCACCGTGTTGCCGCGCCCGACGGTCAGCATGGCCACGGGCAGGCTGTCCGGCGTCCGCCCTGCGCGCATCCGGGCGGCCGCCTCTTCGAGCCGCCATAGAAAACTGTCTTCGCCCAGCTGATGCACCGCCAAAACAAGGTGACCGCCGCGCGTGGCGATCTCCTCTCGCGCGGCACCGTCGCGCCGCGCCTTGCCCTGGAGCCGGTAGAGCAGCGCCGCCGGGTTCGCGATCAACCCTTTGAGCAGGCCCGCCAGCGTCTGCTCTCCCTGTGCGGGAAAACGGGTCTCCGCGGCCGCGTTTCGAGTGAGAACCGCCCCCTCCTCGTCAACCACGAAACTGGGCACCGCGTCGCGCGCGATCACCCGATCCAGCATCGCCCGCGCCAATCCGCGCACATGAGCGCGGAATCGGTTGCGCAGCAGGCTGACCAGCAGCACGGCGCCCAGCGTGCCCCCCGCCGCCATCAGCGCGGTGGCCAGAAACCCCGGCGGCGCAAGCAGGCGGCCGATGCCGAACAGTCCCGCCGCCATTAGCGCGACAACCGCCATCCTCCCGCCCTGAGGCGCGTCCGGGCGCAGCTCCGGCACGGATGGGGAAGGGGTGCTGATCAACGGGGCCTCCGGACAAGGGGATTCTCTCGCGGGTGATCGTGACGCGGACCCGTTAAGCGGCACTTAACAAACGCGAACAACCCGTCAAGATTGTATCACCCGCGAGTTGTTCGCGTCAACAGAGCCAGGAAGAACCCGTCATGCGCCGCGTCGATCGGCCAGCGCCGCTGCTCGATCACCGACCAGCCGGGGTGCCGGCGCGTGAACGCGTCCACGCGATCCTCGTTTTCGGCGCGCAGCACCGAACATGTCGCATAGGCCAGCACGCCCTCCGGGCCCGCCCGCCGCGCGGCCTGGTCCAGCACCTCGTCCTGTAGCCTAGTCAAGCGGCCCAACCCCTCCGGCGTCAGCAGCCACTTGCCCTCCGGCGCGCGCCGCCAGGCGCCGCTGCCGGAACAGGGCGCGTCCGCCAGCACCAGGTCGAACAGCCCCTGCGGCGGACCGAGGTCAACCGCGATGCCGGCGCGCGCGGCCCGCGCGGGCAGGTCGCGCATACGCCTTGGGTCGGCATCATGGCACACAAGCTCCAGTCGCGTCCGAGCCGCCATGGCCAGCGCCTTGCCGCCGCCGCCGGCGCAATAGTCCAGCACCCGCATACCCTCGCGCAGCGGCAGCGCCGCGACCACTGCCTGGCTGGCAGCGTCCTGCAACTCCACGAGCCCTTCGGCGAAGGCGGCGCTCTGACGGATGCGGCGGGCGCCCTCGAGCACGGTCAGCGCATGCGGCGCGGCGGCGTGCGGCTCGGTCGCTATGCCTTCGTCGGCCAGACGCACCCGCGCGGTCTCCCGGTCCATCCGGGCGGCGTTGACGCGCAGATGCACCGGGGCCCGGTGTTGCAGCGCGCGGGCGCAGAGTGCGGCGGCGTCGCCCAGGCTCTCCTGCCAGAGCGGCCAGAGCCAGTCGGGCAGGTCCAGCGCCTCGGGCCCCGGCGCCGGGTCCCGACCCGCCGACAGTTCCGTGTCGTTAAGGGGTGCGGGGGCATAGCCCGTGCCTGTGAACAGCGTCTCGAGTGCGGCACCGCCCGCGCGCAAAGCCCCCAGCATCAGACCCCGCCCGGTCTGTCCGCCACCCCGCGCGGCGAAGCTGCGCATAGAGCGAAGCGCATCGAAAACGTGGTCGCGCACCGCCGCGCGATCCTTCGAGCCGGCGAAGCGGCTGGCTCGCGCCCAGCCGGTGAGCGCCTTCTCCGCCGCCTCCCCCGCCAGCACGCGGTCGAGAACCTCGATCGCCGCCTGGACCCGCGCCGCCGGGGTCATGCTCAGCCCAGCCGGTAGTTGGGCGACTCGCGCGTGATCTGCACGTCATGCACGTGGCTCTCCTTCAGCCCCGCACCGGTGATTTTGATGAATTCGCAATTGCGGCGCATCTCCTCGACCGTGGCGCAGCCGGTATAGCCCATGGCCGCGCGCAAGCCGCCGACCAGTTGGTGAACCACCGTCGCCGCCGGCCCCTTGTAGGGCACCTGCCCCTCGATCCCCTCGGGCACCAGCTTGTCGGAGGCCGCGTCCTTCTGGAAATAGCGGTCGGCCGAGCCGCGCGCCATGGCGCCCAGCGAGCCCATGCCGCGATAGGATTTGAACGAGCGGCCCTGGTAGAGGATCACCTCGCCCGGGCTTTCATCCGTGCCCGCGATCATCGAGCCGACCATGGCGCAGGAGGCGCCGGCGGCGATCGCCTTGGCGAAATCGCCCGAGAACTTGATGCCCCCGTCGGCGATCACCGGCACGTCGTCGGCCGCCGCCGCGCAATCCATGATCGCGGTAAGCTGCGGCATGCCGACGCCTGCCACCATCCGCGTGGTGCAGATCGAGCCCGGCCCGATACCCACCTTGACCGCGTCCGCGCCCGCATCGATCAGCGCGCGCGTGGCGGCCGCGGTGGCCACGTTGCCGGCCACGATCTCGACCTCGCTGGACAGCGCCTTGGCGCGCTTGACCGCCTGGGCCACGCCCTCGGAATGGCCGTGCGCCGTGTCGATCACGATCATGTCGACGCCCGCATCGACCAACGCCTCGGCCCGCTCGAACCCGGAATCGCCCACGGTCGAGGCCGCGGCGACGCGCAGCCGGCCCAGATGGTCCTTGCAGGCCGTGGGGTTGAGCACCGCCTGTTCGGTGTCTTTCAGCGTCAGGAGCCCGGTGAGCTTGCCCTCGGCATTGGTCACCAGCAGCTTCTCGATCCGCCGCGCCTTCATCAGGCTGATCGCCTCGTCGCGGTCGGCGGGCTCGCGCAGGACGGCCAGGTTGTCCTGGGTCATCATCACGCTGACCGGGGTCTTGGGGTCGTCGGCAAAGCGCATGTCGCGGTTGGTGACGATGCCGACAACGCGCCCGGCCTCGTCCACCACGGGAAAACCCGACACGTTGTAGCGGTCGCGCAGATCCATCGCATCGGCCAGGGTCTGGTCGGCGCGCAGGGTGATCGGGTTGTAGACGATGCCGCTCTCGAACCGCTTGACCCGGCGCACCTCGGTGGCCTGCGCCTCGATGTCGAGATTGCGGTGGATCACCCCCATGCCACCCGATTGCGCCATGGCGATGGCCATGCGCCCCTCGGTCACCGTGTCCATGGCGCTGGACAGAAGCGGGATGTTCAGGGTGATCCGGCGCGAGGCCCTGGTGCGGGTGTCCGCGGTCGAGGGCAGGACGGACGAGGCCGCCGGCACCAGAAGAACGTCGTCAAAGGTAAGTGCCTCACGAATCTGCATCTCAAACCCCCAATGCATGAGCCCGTTTGGCGGCAACCCTATGTCATGGATCGCACCGGGGATAAAGAGGGCTGCGCGCGGTGCACCCTCGCCCGGCGGATCGCCATGGGCGGGCGGCGCGCTGGGGTATTTGCGGACCAGAAAGAAGCAGGAGTCCCACGCCGCCCCGAGCGCCCGCTGTTTCTCGAGCGATTTCCGTAACCAGCCATGCTGAACAGGCTCGTCACCGCGCGGCATTTCGCCGGACCGGGTGCGGACACGGTGACATGTCGGACACGCGCCCCTATGCTCCGCACAACGTGCCGCGGCATCTTACTGTCGCGCGCCCGAAGAAAGGAACATGCCATGCGTCTCACCCGTCGCGCAGCCCTCGCCGGGCTGGCCGCCTTGGCCGCCACCCCCACCGCCTTTGCCGGCTCCGGCCCCGTCCTGCATGTGCTCAAGGACCCCAATTGCGGTTGCTGCGGGGCCTGGATGGACATCCTCGCCCGCGACGGCTTTGCCGTCACCAGCGAGACCAGCTTCGGCACCGCCCTGATCCGCGCCAAGATCGAGGCTGGCATCCCGCAGGCGATGACCTCCTGCCACACCGCCTTTATCGAAGGCTATGCGATCGAGGGCCACGTGCCCGCCGCCGACATCCGCCGCCTGCTGGCCGAGCGGCCCGACGCGGTGGGCCTCGCCGTGCCCGGAATGCCCTACGGCTCGCCCGGAATGGGGCCGCAGGACCGGCGCGAAGCCTATGACGTGTTCCTGATCCGGCCGAATGGCGACACCGAGGTGTTCTCGCACTACCCCGCCGCCTGAGGCAGCCGGGCGCTGGCTTTACGGTTTCTGTTGCGACCGGGCCGGGTGCGGCCCCGTCGCCCCTTCTTCTTCTTTTGCGAAAATACTCCCGCCGGAGGCGCCCGGGTCGGGCCGTGCGCGCTGCGGGGCGGAAATGCCGCGCGCGGACCGGAATATGCCGCCCCCGGCCTTTCCCTCTCTTCGCCACCTCCTATTCTGCGCGGATGAGCAGCCATAGGTGCGACATGAGCAGCGACCCCCTCGTCATCTTTACCCCCTCGGGCAAGCGCGGCCGGTTTCCGGTGGGCACGCCCGTGCTGAGCGCCGCGCGGTCGCTGGGGGTCGATCTCGACTCGGTCTGCGGCGGGCGCGGGATCTGTTCCAAGTGCCAGATCACGCCGGGCTATGGCGAATTCCCGAAACACGGGGTCACGGTGCGCGAGAGCGCGCTCTCGGAGTGGAACGCGGTCGAGGAGCGTTATGACCAGAAGCGTGGCTTGAAGCCCGGTCGGCGGCTGGGCTGCCAGGCCACCGTGCAGGGCGACGTGGTGATCGACGTGCCGCCCGAAAGCCAAGTTCACCGCCAGGTGGTGCGCAAGGCCGCCGATGCGCGGGCCATCACCATGGACCCGGCCATCCACCTGCGCCTCATTGAGGTGGACGAGCCCGACATGCACGAGCCCACCGGCGACCTGGAACGCCTCGCCCGCGCCCTCAGGCGCGAATGGGGGGGCGAGGCGATCACCGCCGACCTGGCCGTGCTGCGCCGCCTGCAACCGATGCTGCGCCAGGGCAAGTGGCAGATCACCGTGGCGCTGCACCAGGACCACCGGGGCGGGCCGGCACGGGTGCTGGAGATCTGGCCGGGATTCACCGAGGAACGCATCTACGGGCTGGCCATCGACCTCGGCTCGACCACCATCGCGGCGCATCTCACCGACCTGCGCAATGGCGAGGTGATCGCCTCCTCGGGCCTGATGAACCCGCAGATCCGTTTCGGCGAGGACCTGATGAGCCGGGTCTCCTATGCCATGTTGAATCCCGGCGGCGATGTCGAGATGACACGCGCCGTGCGCGGCGCGCTCGACGAGCTGGCCCGGGGGCTGGCCGCGGAGGCGGGCATCCGTGCCGACCAGATCCTTGAGGCGGTGTTCGTCTGCAACCCGGTGATGCATCACCTGCTTCTGGGCATCGACCCGGTCGAGCTGGGCCAGGCGCCCTTCGCCCTGGCCCAGCTCCGAAGCGCTGTCGATGGCGGCCTCCGAGCTTGACCTGACGGCGGTCAACGGCTCGGCACGCGTCTACGTCCTGCCCTGCATTGCAGGCCATGTGGGCGCCGACGCCGCCGCGGTGGCGCTCTCCGAGCGGCCCGACCTGTCCGATGATCTGGTGCTGATCGTCGATGTGGGCACCAATGCCGAACTGCTGCTCGGCAACCGAGACCGCGTGCTGGCCTGTTCCTCGCCCACCGGCCCGGCCTTCGAGGGGGCGCAGATCTCCTCCGGCCAGCGCGCCGCGCCCGGCGCCATCGAGCGGGTGGAGATCGACCCCGAGACGCGCGAGCCGCGCTTCCGCGTGATCGGCTGCGAGCTGTGGTCGGACGAGCCAGGCTTTGCCGAGGCCATCGCCGCGACCGGCATCACCGGCATCTGCGGCTCGGGCATCATCGAGGCGGTGGCCGAAATGCGCATGGCCGGGCTCTTGGACGCGAGCGGGTTGATTGGCTCGGCCGAGCAGACCGGCAGCACCCGCTGCCTCCCCGAGGGCCGCACCCATGCCTATCTGATCCATGACGCCAGCGCGACGGGCGGGCCGCGCATCATGGTCACCCAGGGCGACATCCGCGCCATCCAGCTGGCCAAGTCGGCGCTCTATGCCGGCGCACGGCTCCTGATGGACGACATGGGCGTGGACCGCGTGGACCGGGTGGTGCTGGCCGGAGCCTTCGGTGCGCATATCTCGCCCAAACACGCCATGGTGCTGGGGATGATCCCCGACGCGGCGCTGGACAAGGTGACCAGCGCGGGCAACGCCGCCGGGCATGGCGCGCGCATCGCGCTGTGCAACATCGCCGCGCGGGCCGAGATCGAGCGCCTTGTGCGCCGCATCACCAAGGTCGAGACCGCGATCGAACCGCGTTTCCAGGAGCATTTCGTGGCCGCCAACGCGATCCCGCACAAGACCGCCCCGTTCCCGGAACTGGCACAGGTCGTCCCGCTGCCGCAGGTCGTGTTCAACACCGGCGGGGCCGAGCGCGAGGGCGGCCGGCGCCGGCGGCGGCGCGGCTGACGGCCCGGGCGATGCAGCGCGATTTGCCCCTTGACGGGCCGGGGCGGGCGCGACTATCTCCCTACATCTGAGCGCGGGTATGGTGAAAAGGTATCACGCGAGCTTCCCAAGCTTAAGTTACGGGTTCGATTCCCGTTACCCGCTCCAACTTCCCTCTTTGAAACAATGATGTGCGGCTTAGTGCCTTATTGCGGGGCATTGCGGCTTTCCCGTCCGGCGCGGCTGCGCTAGCACGGGCCATCGCCAACCGGAGCGGTCCAAAAAACAACAAGACGAACGGGACAGACTTCATGACAATTCGCACCCTTTCAGCGGCGCTCTGCGCCGCGCTGACGTTGACGGCCTGCGCTCCGGCGCCGGATCAGGTCGAGGCCAGCTATGTCAGCCCCTCGACCTATGCCGGGCGCAGCTGCGCGCAGCTCATGGCAGAGCGCAACGAAATCGTCAGCAGGGTCAATGCGCTCAACCAGCAACAAAAGGATGCGGCAACCACCGACGCCGTGGCCACGGGCGTGGCGCTGGTGCTGTTCTGGCCGGCCGCCTTCGCGCTGGCCGCAACCAAGGACAACGCCACGGCTTTGTCGGCCGCCAAGGGCAATTATGACGCGGTGACCGCGCAAATGCGCCAACAGAACTGCCCGCTTCCGCCCGAACCGGTCGCGCCGGTCCAGCCGGAGGAAAAGAAGCGGTCCTGGGAATAAAGGCCGAGACCACTTGCGGCCCGGTCACACCTTTGCGCGCCGGGCCGCAGGCCAACCCTTGCGCGCGCGCGGGCGCCGCCTTATTGGCAGGACATGATCCAGACCGAGCATGACCGCCTTCTCATCATCGACTTCGGCAGCCAGGTGACGCAGCTGATCGCGCGCCGCCTGCGCGAGCTGAATGTCTATTGCGAAATCCGCCCCTATCAGAAGGTGACCGACGTCGGCCTGCGCGAAATGGCGCCGCGCGCGGTGATCCTGTCGGGCGGGCCCGACAGCGTCACCCGCGAGGGCAGCCCGCGCGCGCCACAGGCGCTCTTTGAGCTGGGCGTGCCGGTCTTCGGCATCTGCTATGGCCAGCAGGTGATGATGGAGCAGCTGGGCGGCGCCGTCGAAGGCGGGCATCACGCCGAGTACGGTCGCGCCATGATCACCCCGGCCGAGGGGCACAAGCTGGATGGCATCTTCGCGGGGCTGTTCACCGAGACCGGGCGCGAGCAGGTCTGGATGAGCCACGGCGACAGGGTCACCAAGCTCGCCCCCGGCTTCGAGGTCGTCGCCACCTCGCCCAATGCGCCCTTCGCCATGATCGCCGACGAAGAGCGCCGCTTCTACGGGGTGCAGTTCCACCCCGAGGTGCACCACACCCCCGGCGGCAAGGTCATGCTGGAGAATTTCGTGCGCATGGCCGGGTTTACCGGCGACTGGACCATGGCGGCCTATCGCGACGAGGCGATCCGCCTGATCCGCGAACAGGTGGGCGATGCCAAGGTCATCTGTGGCCTGTCGGGCGGGGTCGATTCCTCGGTCGCCGCCGTGCTGATCCACGAGGCGATCGGGGATCAGCTCACCTGCGTCTTCGTCGATCACGGGCTCTTGCGGCTGAACGAGGCCGAGGAAGTCGTGACCATGTTCCGCGACAACTACAACATCCCGCTGATCCATGCCGACGAGTCCGAGCTGTTCCTGGGCGAGCTGGAGGGCGTCAGCGACCCCGAGGAGAAGCGCAAGACCATCGGGCGGCTCTTCATCGACGTGTTCCAGAAACATGCCGACCGGATCGAGGGCGCCGCGTTCCTGGCGCAGGGCACGCTCTACCCGGACGTGATCGAATCGGTGTCCTTCTCCGGCGGCCCGTCGGTCACGATCAAGAGCCACCACAACGTGGGCGGCCTGCCCGAGAAGATGGGGCTGACGCTGGTCGAACCGCTGCGCGAGCTTTTCAAGGACGAGGTGCGCGCCCTGGGCCGCGAGCTGGGCCTGCCCGAGAGCTTCATCGGCCGCCACCCCTTCCCCGGCCCGGGGCTGGCGATCCGCTGCCCCGGCGCGATCACCCGCGACAAGCTGGAGATCCTGCGCAAGGCCGATGCGGTCTATATCGACCAGATCCGCCGCCACGGGCTTTACGACGAGATCTGGCAGGCCTTCGTCGCCATCCTGCCGGTGCGCACCGTGGGCGTGATGGGCGACGGGCGGACCTATGACTATGCCTGCGCGCTGCGCGCGGTGACGTCCGTCGACGGGATGACGGCGGATTACTACCCGTTCAGCCACGAGTTCCTGGGCGAGACCGCGACGCGCATCATCAACGAGGTCAAGGGCATCAACCGCGTGACCTATGACATCACCTCGAAACCGCCGGGAACCATCGAGTGGGAGTGAGACCCATGCGGTTGCGCCCCTGGCGGGTCGCGGGAGCGAGGGGCCAGCCCCTCGCGCTCCCCGGAGGTATTTGAGAAAGAGAAGAAGCACGGGGCGCGCGGCGCGGGCGTGATCCGTGTGCAGCCGGGAGGGACGGGGTGCAGGAGGACAACCGGGCGGGTCTGGCCGCGCTGTGGATGATCGGCGCGATCGCGTCCTTCTCCTCGATGGCGGTGGCGGGGCGCGAGCTGGGCGCGGTGCATGACACGTTCGAGATCATGTTCTATCGCAGCCTGGTGGGCGTGTTGATCGTTGTCGTCGTGCTGAGCCTGCGCGGGCGCTGGGACCAGGTCTCGACCCGGGGGCTGGGACTGCACGCGCTGCGCAACACGGTGCATTTCATCGGACAGAACCTGTGGTTCCTCGCGGTGACACTGATCCCGCTGGCGCAGGTCTTTGCCCTCGAGTTCACCCAGCCGCTCTGGGTGATGCTGCTGGCGCCGCTGCTCCTGGGCGAACGGATGACGCCGGCACGTCTGGGCGCAGCGATGCTGGGGTTCATCGGCATCCTGATCGTGGCGCGCCCCGGCGCCACGGCCATCAGCCCGGGCATGTTCGCGGCGCTCGGCGCGGCGGTGTTCTTCGCGCTGACCACGATCACCACCAAGCGGCTTACACGGGTGGCCCGGATCGGCGGGATCATGTTCTGGATCACCGTGATGCAGGCCGGCATGGGGCTGCTGGCCTCGGGCGTGGACGGCGACATCGCTATGCCCACGGGCGAGACCTGGCCGCTTCTGGCGCTGGTGGGTGCGGCGGGGCTGCTGGCGCATTTCTGCATCGCCAACGCGCTGTCGACCGCCCCGGCCACGGTTGTGATCCCGATGGATTTCGCCCGCCTTCCGGTGATCGCGCTTGCCGGAATGCTGCTTTACGGCGAGGCGCTGGAGATCTGGGTCTTCGTCGGCGCGGTGCTGATCTTCGGCGGCAATTATCTCAACCTCTGGGCCGAGACCCGCAGGAACCGGGTCGCCTGAGCCAGCCCTACGCGGCAGGCTCAGGCCCATGACACAGCAATCGCTTTCTCCCCGCGCCTGGGCCGAACTGGCGCTCCTGGGCCTGATCTGGGGCGGCTCGTTCCTGTCGATCCGCATCGCGCTGGACGAGGTGCCGTTTGTCACCTCGGTGCTGCACCGCACCTTCTGGGCCATGCTGGCGCTCTGGCTGGCCGTCTGGATCATGCGCCTGCCCGTGCCGCGCGACCCGCGCATCTGGGCGGGGTTCCTTGTGATGGGGTTCCTGAACAACGTGATCCCGTTTTCGCTCATGGCCTGGGCGCAGTTACATGTGACGACGGGGCTGACCTCGATCCTGAACGCGGCCACGGCGATCTTCGGCGTGCTGGTGGCGGCTGCGGTCTTTGCCGACGAACGCCTGACCTGGCGGCGCGGCGTCGGTGTGGGGCTGGGGTTCTTCGGTGTGGCGGTGGCCATCGGGTTGGAGAGTTTCCGGGCCTTCGACCTGACCTCGCTGGCGCAACTCGCGGTCCTCGCGGGCGCGCTGTCCTATGCCTGCGCCTCGGCCTTCGCCCGGTCGTGGCTGCGGCGGCTGAGCCCGCAGGTGGCGGCGGCGGGGATGCTGACCGGGTCCACCCTGGTGATGCTGCCCGCCGCGCTCATCGTGGACGGGCCCGTGGGTTTCGACCTCGCCCCCGTGACCTGGGGCGCCATCGCCTATTATGCGCTGATCGCCACGGCCGGCGCCTACCTGCTCTATTACCGCGTTCTGGCCATGGCCGGGTCCGGCAACCTGATGCTGGTCACGCTGCTGATCCCGCCGGTGGCGATCACCCTGGGCGCGCTGGTGCGGGGCGAGGCGTTGGCCCCCAACGCGCTTGCCGGCTTTGTCCTGCTGGCGGCGGGGCTGGCGATCCTGAACGGCGGGGCGCGACGCCGCAATTGACCGCCCGCCCGGGCCCGATTAGCAAGGGGCGCATGGACAAGACGCCCCTCCTCTACCCTTCCGCGCGGGCCTGGCGCGACGCGCCCCGCAAGCGGGTGCTGTTCTTCGGCATGTCGGGGCTGGGCAAGACCCATGTCTCGAACCTGCTGCGCGAGAGCGGCGCGTGGTTCCATTACTCGATCGATTACCGGATCGGCACCCGCTACATGGGCGAATACATCACCGATAACGCCAAGGCGCAGGCGATGAAGGTGCCCTTCCTGCGCGACCTGCTGCTGTCGGATTCGATCTATATCGGCTCGAATATCAGCTTCGACAATCTCGCCCCGGTCTCGACCTACCTGGGCAAACCGGGCGATCCGGCGCGCGGCGGGCTGGAGATGGACGAGTATCGTCGCCGGCAGGAGCAGTTCCGCCTGGCCGAGATCCACGCGTTGCTCGACACCGAGTATTTCATCGACCGGGCCAAGCGGCTTTATGGCTATCCGCATTTCATCTGCGACACGGGCGGGTCGATTTGCGAATGGGTCGATCCCGAGAACCCCGCCGACCCGGTCCTGTCCGAGTTGGCGCGGCACACGCTTATGGTCTGGATCAAGGGCGACGCGGCCCATACCGAGGCGCTGATCCGGCGCTTCGACAAGGCCCCCAAGCCGATGTCCTACCAGCCCGCGTTTCTCGACCGGGTCTGGGCGGAATACCTTCGGGAAAACAATATACTGGAAGGCGAAGTTGACCCGGATGCCTTCATCCGCTGGACCTATGCCCAGGCGCTCGAGCATCGCCAGCCGCGCTATGAGGCGATGGCGCGCAACTGGGGCGTGACGGTAAGCGCGGACGAGATCGCGCAGGTCTCCGGCCCGGGCGATTTCGACGACCTGATCGCGAGCCAACTTCCGGGGTGAGACCGGGGCCCCGCGGCCTGAAGCTATTGCGCCGTATTTCGTGAATGGCGCAAGGCTGGGCGCCCGGCTTGGGCCTCAAACTTTCAAAGCCAGCGGCGCGGCACGCGCCGCCCG
>DOIS01000201.1 GCA_003511785.1 Paracoccaceae bacterium | reverse complement strand
CGGTGACCGAGATCTACGACTATCTCCGCCTGCTCTTCGCCCGCGCCGGCACGCCCTACAGCCCCGCCACCGGCCAGCCCATCGAGGCGCAGCAGGTGCAGGACATGGTGGACCGGATCATGGCGCTGTCCGAGGGCACGCGCGGCTATCTTCTGGCGCCCATCGTGCGCGACCGCAAGGGCGAATACCGCAAGGAATTCCTCGAACTGCGCAAGCAGGGCTTCCAGCGGGTCAAGGTGAACGGCACTTTTTACGACCTCGACGAGCCGCCCACGCTCGACAAGAAGTTCCGCCACGACATCGACGTGGTGGTGGACCGCATCGTGGTGCGCGAGGGGATGGAGACCCGGCTGGCCGACAGCCTGCGCACCGCGCTCGACCTGGCCGACGGCATTGCCGTGCTGGAAGAGGCGCTGCGCGAGGAGGAGGAGAAGGAGCCGATCCGCCTGACGTTCAGCGAGAACTTCGCCTGTCCCGTCAGCGGTTTCACCATCCCCGAGATCGAGCCGCGCCTGTTCTCCTTCAACGCCCCTTTCGGCGCCTGCCCGGATTGCGACGGGCTGGGGGTCGAGCTGTTCTTCGACGAACGGCTCGTGGTGCCCGACATCACCCTGCGCATCAGTGACGGCGCGCTGGCCCCCTGGCGCAAGGGCAAGTCGCCCTATTTCCTGCAAACCATCGAGGCGCTGGCCCGGCATTACGCGTTCGACACCGCGACCCCGTGGAAGGACCTGCCCAAACATGTGCAGCAGGTCTTCCTGTTCGGCTCGGGCGACGAGGAAATCACCTTCCGCTATGACGAGGGCGGGCGCATCCACAACGTCACCCGCGTCTTCGAGGGCGTGATTCCCAACATGGAGCGGCGCTACCGAGAAACGGACTCGGCCTGGATCCGCGAGGAGTTCGAGCGCTACCAGAACAACCGCCCCTGCAAGACCTGCGGCGGCCATCGGCTGCGCCCCGAGGCGCTGGCGGTCAAGATCGGCAAGCGCGAGGGCGGGCCGCTGCGCCATGTGGGCGAGGTGGTGCAGATGTCGATCCGCGAGGCGCTGGCCTGGGTCGAAGAGGTGCCGGACCAGCTCTCCCAGCAGAAGAACGAGATCGCCCGCGCCATCCTCAAGGAGATCCGCGAGCGGCTGGGCTTCCTGAACAATGTCGGCCTCGAATACCTGACCCTGTCGCGCTCCAGCGGCACGCTGTCGGGCGGCGAAAGCCAGCGCATCCGCCTGGCCAGCCAGATCGGCAGCGGTTTGACCGGCGTGCTCTACGTGCTCGACGAGCCCTCGATCGGGTTGCACCAGCGCGACAACGGGCGCTTGCTCACCACGCTCAAGAACCTGCGCGACCAGGGCAACACGGTGATCGTGGTCGAGCATGACGAGGAGGCGATCCGCGAGGCGGATTACGTCTTCGACATCGGCCCCGGCGCAGGGGTGCATGGCGGGCAGGTGGTCAGCCACGGCACGCCGGAAGAGGTCGCCGGCGACGCGGCCTCGGTCACCGGCCAGTATCTCGCCGGTACGCGCGAGATCGGGGTGCCCGCCACCCGGCGCGAGGGCAACGGCCGCGCGGTCACCGTGGTCGGCGCCACCGGCAACAACCTGCAGCGGGTCACCGCAGACTTCCCGCTGGGCAAGTTCGTCTGCGTCACCGGCGTCTCCGGCGGGGGCAAGTCCACGCTGACCATCGAGACCCTGTTCAAGACCGCCTCGATGCGGCTCAACGGTGCGCGCCAGACGCCGGCGCCCTGCGAGGCGATCAAGGGGCTGGAGCATCTGGACAAGGTCATCGACATCGACCAGCGGCCGATCGGGCGCACGCCGCGCTCGAACCCCGCCACCTATACCGGGGCGTTCACCCCGATCCGCGACTGGTTCGCCGGGCTGCCCGAGGCCAAGGCACGCGGCTACAAGCCCGGGCGGTTTTCCTTCAACGTCAAGGGCGGGCGCTGCGAGGCCTGCCAGGGCGACGGGGTCATCAAGATCGAGATGCACTTCCTGCCCGATGTCTACGTGACCTGCGAGACCTGCCACGGCGCGCGCTACAACCGCGAGACGCTGGAGATCCGGTTCAAGGGCAAGTCCATTGCCGACGTGCTCGACATGACGGTGGAGGAGGCGCGCGAGTTCTTCAAGGCGGTGCCCTCGATCCGCGACAAGATGGACGCGCTGCATCGGGTCGGGCTGGATTACATCAAGGTGGGCCAGCAGGCCACGACGCTGTCGGGCGGCGAGGCGCAGCGGGTGAAACTGTCCAAGGAGCTGTCGAAGCGGTCCACCGGTCGCACGCTCTATATCCTGGACGAGCCAACCACGGGGCTGCATTTCGAGGATGTGAAGAAACTGCTCGAGGTGCTGCACGAGCTGGTCGAGGCGGGCAACACCGTGGTGGTGATCGAGCACAATCTCGACGTGGTGAAAACCGCCGACTGGGTGATCGACATCGGCCCCGAGGGTGGCGACGGCGGCGGCGAGATCGTCGCCGTGGGCACGCCCGAGGACGTGGCACAAGAACCGCGCAGCCATACCGGGCGATATCTCGCGCCGATGCTCACAGGCCGCAAGGTCGCGGCGGAGTAGGGCGCTCCGCCGGGGTCGGTGCGCAGACCCAGCGTAGGGTGGGTTTTCAACCCACC
>DOIS01000242.1:4230-6899 GCA_003511785.1 Paracoccaceae bacterium | reverse complement strand
CCGGAAAAGCAGATCTGATGCGGGGCCGGGCGCGGCGAGGTCCGTCATGCCCCCGGCGCGGGCGGGCCCGCCGCGCGGGGCTGGCGGCGGGCCTGTGGCTTGCCGGATTGGCGCCCGCCGGGGCGGTGTCGGCCGCTTGCGCGAACGATTGGGACAGCATTGGCGAGGTCTGCCTGGCGCATGATCCCTCGGGGCCGGTCTATGGGCACGATGTGCTCGGCGACGTGCCTGAATGGCACGTTCTCAGTATCCTGTACGCCGACCCGTTGCGGCCCCCGGTCGAGCTGCGCCAGCCGGGCCATGTCTTCGAGGATGTGGTGCCCCGTCTGGTTGATGTGACCGGCGATGGATTCCCCGAGGTGATCGTCGTGCAGTCGAGCTTCGAGAGGGGCGCGCGGCTGGTCGTTTTCGCCGCTGACGGTGGCGCCCCGCGCCTGCTGGCCGCGACGCCCTATATCGGCACCCGCAACCGCTGGCTGGCGCCCGCCGCCATCGCCGATCTGGACGGGGACGGGGCCGTTGAGCTGGCCTATGTGGACCGCCCGCACCTGGCAAAGGTGCTGCGCATCTGGCGCTTCGAAGAGGGCAGGCTGCGTGAGGTGACGCATCGGCAGGGGCGAACCAATCACCGCATCGGAGATCCCTTCATCTCCGGCGGGCTGCGAACCTGCGGCGCCGCGCCCGAGATCGTGCTCGCCGACGCGGGCTGGACCCGCCTCGTCGCCGCAAGGCTGCGGGACGGGCGCATCCGCACCCGCGGTCTCGGCCCCCTCACCGGGCCGGACAGCTTTGCCCGAGCGTTGGAGTGCCGCTGACTATCCGCTCGAGACAACGTGATCGCCGCCGATATCGCCCAGCGACGAGAACAGCCCGGCGGTGTTCGACACGCCGAACTTCTTCAAGAGCCGCCCGCGATGCACCTCTACCGTGCGGTAGCTCAGTTGCAATGCCCGGGCGATCTCCTTGCTGGTCATGCCCTCGCCCAGAAGCGAAAAGACCTCGCGCTCGCGCCGGGTCAGCGGCAGGTAGGGGCGGGTGTCGCTGAGATCCGCGAAACTCCACACCGCGCGTGCCAGCGGTGCTTCCGGAGTGAAACTGTGCCCGCGCACCCGGCACCAGAACAGGGCGCCCCCCTTGCGCATCGTCACCCGCTCGTCCCAATAGGGATGCCCCGCGCCCAAGGCCTGCACCCTGCGGTTGCGGATATTGGCGAACTCCTTCTGCGTGGGATAGAGCACGGCGAAAAGCCGGTCGCGCAACTCCGCGCGCTCATAGCCGAACATCGCGGCAAAGCTCAGGTTGCAGTCGCGGATCACCCGGTTCTCGGTCACCACAAGGCCCACCGGCGCATGGGTGAAGGCCAGTTCGGCGAGTTCGCGGTCAGCGAACAGGCGGTCGAGATCGGACGGGGACTTGCTCATGGGCGCAGAATAGCCCCGCCACGCGCCCCTGCAAAGCGGTGACCGCGCGTTCGCCGGGGCCGATCCGGCTAGGCGAGGGTCACCGGCATGAGCCGCTGCACCCCCGCCGTCGGGGGGCGCCTGGCATAGCCGCCCCCCCCGACCGGGCCTCGGCCGCCCGAGCCTGCCACATCTCGGCATATGGGCGGCCCGCCCGGGGCCCATCGCCGTGCAAGGAGAAACCGGCCGCCCACCTGCGGGTGCGGGTCGGGCTCTTCGGCCATCCCGTCCCCGTTCCTGCGCTGCCCGATGCCGCGCACTGGGCGCGCCCCTCGCGGGGCTTGGCTGTCGCTCGCCACGCTCGGACCCGGGTAAGGCGACTCTGCACGCCTCGGCGATACGGACGGTCACGCCCTCCACCGCCGAGCCCTCGCACCCTGCTTCTTTCGGGTTGGAAAATACCCTCAGGGGGAGCGCGCCCGGGTCCCGGGCGCGCGGGGGCGGAACGCCCCCATGAATAATGGTGTCGGGCGTCAGCCCGGCCTTTGGATCAGTCCAGCGCGCGCCAGCCGATGTCGCGGCGACAGAAGCCCTCGGGCCAGTGCACCCGGTCCACCAGCGCATAGGCCCGGTCGCGTGCCTGGCGCAGGCTGTCGCCGCGCGCTGTGATGTTCAGCACCCGGCCGCCCGCGGCCACGATCTGCCCGTCGCGCTCTGCTGTTCCGGCATGGAACACCATCTCCGAGGAGGTCTCGGGCAGACCGTCCAGCCCGCCGATCCGGCTGCCGCGCGCATAGTCGCCGGGATACCCTTCGGCGGCCATCACCACGGTCATGGCATGGTCTTCGGCCCAATTCACGCGGATCTCGTCCAGCCGCCCCTCGGCCGCCGCCTGCATCAGGTCCAGCGCCTGCGCACCCAGCCGCATCATCAGCACCTGGCACTCCGGGTCGCCGAAGCGCACGTTGTACTCCACCAGCCGCGGCGCCCCGTCCGCGATCATCAGCCCGGCATAAAGCACGCCCTGGTAGGGCGTGCCGCGCCGGGCCATCTCCTCCACCGTGGGGCGGATGATCTCGTCCAGGGCCCGCGCGGCCACCGCCTCGGTGAGCACCGGCGCCGGGGAATAGGCGCCCATGCCGCCGGTGTTGGGGCCGGTGTCGCCCTCGCCCACGCGCTTGTGGTCCTGCGCGGTGCCGATGGGCAGCACCGCCTCGCCGTCGCAGAGCACGAAGAAACTGGCCTCCTCGCCCTGCATGAATTCCTCGA
>DOIS01000242.1:0-3913 GCA_003511785.1 Paracoccaceae bacterium | reverse complement strand
GCATGAATTCCTCGATCACCACCTCGGCCCCGGCGCCGCCGAAGGCCCCGCCGAACATGTCGTCGATGGCCGCCTCCGCCTGCTCGACCGTCTCGGCCACCACCACGCCCTTGCCGGCGGCCAGCCCGTCGGCCTTGACCACGATGGGCGCCCCCTCGGCCCGCACATGCGCCTTGGCCGCTTCCGCGTCGGTGAAATGGGCGTATCCGGCGGTGGGCGCCCCGGCCGCGTCGCAGACCTCCTTGGTGAACCGCTTGCTCGCCTCCAGCTGCGCGGCGGCGGCCGAGGGGCCGAAGACCAGGAATCCCGCCTCGCGCAGCCGGTCCGCCACGCCGGCGGCCAGCGGGGCCTCGGGGCCCACGATCACGAAGTCGATGGCGTTCTCCTCGGCGAAGACCGCGACCAGCCCGCCATCGGTGATGTCGAGCGCGGCGCATTCGGCGATCTGGGCGATCCCGGCATTGCCCGGCGCGACGATCAGCTTGTCGCATTTCGGATTCCGCAGCACCGCCCAGGCGATGCTGTGTTCGCGCCCGCCGCCGCCGAGAATGAGAATGTTCATGCCGCTCTCCCGCGCTTTTCGCCTCGCGCGCCTCCTAGCCCGCTGCCGGGCCGAGGGCAAGCGCGCCGCGCCTTGCCCGTGGCGTCCCTTTCCGCGATGCCCCGTTTCCTGTAGTCTTGTCCCGGGTACAGGCAGGAGGACAGGACGCCATGGACAAGATCACGGAAGACAAGGTGCTCTCGGCGCTCTACACGCAGGCGGATGCCTCCGATCAGCACGATCGGCTGACCAAGAAGGTGAACGAACACATCCAGGTCGGCTGGCAACCCTACGGGCCGCTGGGCAAGACCATCCTCTCCGACACGCTCATCCTGACCCAGCCGATGGTCCGCTACGACACCTGAGGCGCGCGGTCCCACCGCCGGGAACCCGCGTCCCGCCCTGCGCGTTTGTCGGGGCGAAAGGAGGGCGCGCGATCACCTGGTACCAGAGCCTCTCTCTTGCGGGTCTTGCCGCCACCGCCATCAGCTATGGGCCCGCGCGCATGGGCTTCGGCCTTTTCGTGCCCGAGTTCCGCGCCACTTTCGAGATGACGTCCTCGACCGTGGGCCTGGTGTCCAGCTTGGGCTTCGCCGGGTTCTTCATCGGGCTGCTTGCGGCGCAGGCGCTGCTGATCCGTTACGGACCCGAGGCGCCGGTGATCACAGGGCTGGGCTGCGCGACGCTGGGCCTTGCCGCCGGGGTCTTCGTGGCCGCCGCCAGCGCGGGGTTTGCCTGGACGCCGTTCAACGACGCGGTGCACCGCAAGGTCGGCGAGCCCGACCGTCCTGCCGCGCTCTCGCGCATCAGCACCGGCACCAGCCTCGGCATCGCCGCGGCAGGGATGGCGGCACTTGCCATGGTGCTGGCGGGCCTGCCCTGGCGCCAGTGCTGGTGGGCGTTCGCGGTGGCGAGCGCGGGTGTTCTGGTGCTGAACTGGTCTGCGTTGCGCCCGGTCGAGAAAAGCGCGCCCGCCGGGCCCGCGGCACGCTGGACGCGCCTTTTGCACCCTGGGGTGGTGCCGCTCTACCTCATAGGGTTCGTGTTCCGGCTGACCTAGGCCATTTTCCTGACCTTCGCCGCCGACCGGATCGCGCAGGCGGGCGGCGTGCCCGGCCTGCCGGCCGAGGCCGCCCCGGCGCTGGTGTTCATCGCTTTCGGCCTATTCGGGCTGGCCGGACTGGGCACGGGCCGGGTCCGCGACGCGCTGGGCCTCGCCTGGCTGCTGCGCCTGCTGATGGCGGCCGGGTCGCTGTCTCTGGCGCTGGTCGCGCTGGCGCCCGCGACCTGGGCCGGGCTGGTCGCCGCCTCCGGGCTTCAGGGCATCCACGTGATGATGACCAGCGCCGTGATCGCCTTCTGGTCCGAGCGGCTCTTCCCGGCGCTGCCCGCGCTCAGTTTCTCCACCGCGCTGCTGGCCATGGCGGCGGGCAGCGTGCTGGGACCGGCTCTGGCCGGGGTGGTCGCCGAGGCGCAGGGAACCGGGATGTGTTTTTCCTGGCGGCGATACCTGCGGCGGCGACGGCGGCCCTCCTGCGGGACCGTCACGCCCGTGAGAGCGCGCTTCTGCCCGAGGCTGGGAGCGCGTGATCGCCAGCGCCCGCTCGCGGGCTCACGGCTTCAGCCGTAGAAGCAGCGGCACCAGGGCCAGGATCAGAACCGCACCCAGCAGGAAGGGCGCGCCGGGCAGATAGGGGCCCGGACCGCTCACGAACCGCTCGAAGACGCCGGTCATCACCAGCGGGGCCAGCACGGCGGCGACCGAGGACAGCGAGGCGATCACCCCCTGCACCAGCCCCTGGCTGTCCTCGCTTGCGCGGTTGGCGGCAAAGGCGGTCATCACCGGCGGCGCCATGTCCGACAGCGCGGCGATCGGCAGGAACAACGCCACCGCCCAGACCGTGCCGGCGACGCCGAAGCCCAGCATCCCGATCACCCCCGCCGCCACCGCCAGCAGCAGCGTGCGGAAATCGCCCAGCCAGCGTGTGAGGCGCGGCAACAACCCTGCCTGCACCCCGGCAATGAGCACCCCATAGGCCGACAGCGTCAACCCGATGGTGACCCCGTCCCAGCCGAACATCTCGCGGCCCCAGAAGGACCAGAGCGCGGGATAGACCATGTTGGCGAACTCGAAAACGAACAGGCAGACAAGCGGGATCGCCAGCCCCGGAATCGCGAAGGCGCGCAGGATGCTGGCGAAAGGGTTGAGATCGCGGCGCCCGAAGGGGCGCCGATGCTCGGGCCGGAGCGATTCGGGCAGGACGAAATAGCCGAAGGCCACGTTGGCCGCCGACAGCGCCGCCGCGATCCAGAACGGCGCCGAGAGGTGCCGGCCCGAGGCCAACCCGCCCAGCGCCGGGCCCAGCACGAAGCCGATGCCGAAGGCGGCGCCGATCATGCCGAACCGCGCCGCGCGCTCCTCGGGCGACGAGATATCGGCGATATAGGCGGTGGCGGTGATGTAGGTGGCCCCGGCCATGCCGGCCAAAATGCGCCCGGCCAGCAGCATCCAGTAGGTCTCGGCCAGGGCCATGATGACATAGTCGATGGTCAGCGTGACCAGCGCCGCGATCAGCACCGGGCGCCGGCCATAGGCGTCCGACAGGCTGCCCACGACCGGGCCGAACAGGAACATCGCCGCGGCATAGGCCGACATCATGATCCCGCCCCAGAACGCCCCCTCGGCGGTCGAGCCGGCGCCGACCCGCGCCATCAGGTCGGGCATGATCGGGAACACGATGCCCACGCCGATGGCGTCGATCATCAGCGTGGCGAGAATGAACAGGAACGGACCCGAGCGCGTCATGGCGCCACACGACAGGAGTTTGCCGCGACAGGCAATCCACAACGCCCCCCGAGCGAACTCCGGGTGTGCTCACCGTCCCGCGCGCCCCTTTGTCGCCGCGCATTCCCCCGGGCCGCATCGGGAGGAGCCCGAATGCCCGCCACCCGCTTGGCCCCGTCGCGCCCGCGCGTTAGTCTCGCCCCCGACCGATCCCGAAAGGCGCGACATGGACCTTCTCGACGACCCCGCACCGGGGCAGAACATGCCCGAATACACTGTCTCGGAACTCTCGGGAGAGGTGAAGCGCACGCTGGAGGGCAGCTTTGGCCGCATCCGCGTGCGCGGCGAGGTGGGGCGCGTGTTCAAGGCCCGCTCGGGGCACATGTATTACGACGTCAAGGACGACCGCAACGTGCTGGCCTGCACCACCTGGAAAGGCCAGATCGCCGGGCTGTCGGTGATCCCCGAGGAGGGGTTGGAGGTGGTGGTCACAGGCCGGCTGACCGCCTTCGGGGCGCAGTCGAAATACAACATGAACGTGGACGAGGTCGCGGTCGCGGGGCAGGGCGCGCTGATGGCGCTGCTGG
>DOIS01000127.1 GCA_003511785.1 Paracoccaceae bacterium | reverse complement strand
CCGCTAACTGGAACCTTGTCGCGGCGCTCATCGCATCAAAATGAATGTCCGCAGGCCCTAGTGTAACGCCTGTTCGACAGCCTGTCGCCCCGACAATAGGGTTTGGCATGACGTGGCGCCCCGGGGGTGGAAACCCGGGACCCTGAAGCGCCACGCCGGGGAGGACATCGTGACCAGATCGAACCGATCCGCCGTGGCGGAGCTCGTCGTCACCTGCCTGTCGCTGATCGTGGTGGGCGTGGTGCTTTACGTGTCGGTGTTCGGGGTTTTCTCGGACAGCTACCTGCGCGTGGGCATATTGCTGGTCGGAGGTCTGCTGGTGATCCTCATGGCCCTGCAACAGCCCGGCGGCGCGCTCGACCGCGTGGCGCTGCTGCTCACCGCGCTGGCCCTGTCGCTCGCCGTCTACCAGTATTTTCGCGCCGCCGAGGAGATCGAGACGGGGCTCTATTTCCTCACCGCGACCGATATCTGGATGGGCCTTCTGGGCCTGGCCGCCGTGATCGAGCTGACGCGCCGTTCGGTTGGCATGGTGATGGCCGGCGTGGCGGGAATCGTGCTGGCCTATGGCGCCTTCGGGCACCTTGCGCCGGGGTTCCTGCGGCACGCGGGCATCTCGACCGAGGAGCTGATGACCGTGCTGTGGTTCTCCTTCGACGGGGTGTTCGGGCGGCCCATGGCCACGGTGGTCTCGACCATCCTGATTTTCATCCTGTTCGGCGCGCTTCTGGAACTGCTCGCCATCGACCGGGTGCTGGTGCGGCTGGCGCTGGCGGCGACGGGGCGGATGCGGTCCGGCCCGGCGGCGGCGGCAACGGTGGCCAGCGGGCTCTTCGGGACGATCTCGGGCAGCGCGGTGGCGAACGTGGTGGGCACCGGCGTGATCACCATCCCGCTCATCAAGAAGCGCGGCTTCTCGCCCCGGTTCGCGGGGGCGGTGGAATCGGCGGCCTCGAGCGGTGGCCAGATCACCCCGCCGATCATGGGGGCGGTGGCCTTCATCATGGCCGATGTCACCAACGTGCCTTACCTGACCATCTGCGCCGCGGCCCTTGTGCCGGCGCTGCTGTATTACGGCGGGCTGTTCGTGGCGATCTCGAGCGCGGCGCGCAACATGGAGCTTGAGCAGGAAGAGCAACCCGGGATCGCCTTCACCTGGCGCGAGATGGTGCAGATGGGCATCTTCGTGCTGGCCCTGGCGGGAATCGTGGTCACGATGGTGGGCGGGGCCTCGCCCGCCTATGCGGGTTCATCGGCGTGGCCCTCGCGGCGGTGATGGGATTTGCCGTGCGCCCCGATCTGCTGTTCGACCGGGCCGGCTGGCTGCGCTTCCTGCGCAGCGCGGCGCTGATCTCGGTCCAGCTCGTGGTGATCGTGGGCGCGGTCGGCATCGTGATCGGCGTGCTGAACCTGACCGGGGTGGGTCTGCGCTTCGCCGCGCTCCTGTCCAGCCTGGCCGAGGATCAACTGATCCTGTCGCTCATCCTGATGGCGGTGGCCTGCCTTCTCCTGGGCATGGGAATGCCGACGGTGCCGGCCTATCTCATCATCGTGCTGGTGATGGGGCCGTCGTTGCAGAAGCTGGGCGTGCCCATTGTGCACACCCACATGTTCGTGCTCTATTTCGGCGTGCTCTCGGCGATCACCCCGCCGGTGGCGCTGGCCGCCTTCGCCGCCGCGCCGATCGCGGGGGCGCGGCCCATGGCGACCGCGCTCGAGGCCTCGCGCCTGGCGCTGCCGGGCTTCGTGATCCCCTTCGCCTTCATCTACAAGCCGGCGCTGCTGCTGGGCACCGGGTTCCACTGGAGCCAGTCGCTCCAGGCGATCCTCTTCGTGCTGCTGGCGGTGATCCTGATCTCGCGCGCCTGCTATCCACGCCGGGGCAAGGCGCACATGGTGCCGGTCGGGCTGGGCCTGGCCGTGGCCCTCATCTTCTTCGGCCCGGTCGTGTCCTGGATCGCCGCCGCCTGCGCGGTGGCGCTGATGATCGTGGACCGGCTGGAACTGACCGCCCGCAAACAGATTTCGTGACAACCACACCCCTGAGGAGGAGACGACCCATGACCCACCCGACCCTGACCCGCCGCGCCGTGCTGGCGGGCACCGCGGCCACCGCCGGCCTGGGCCTGCTGCCCCGCGCCGCGCGCGCCAAGGACCTGCTGCGCATGTCCACGCTGGGCCCCGGCACCAGTCCGAACCTGGTGATGACCACCTTCGCCAATATCGTGAACCGCGAGATGCCGGATTACGAGATCCAGATCAACGCGACCGGCGCGGCCACGCGGCACGTGCTGGAAGTGGCAATGGGCAAGACCGCCTTCTGCATGTCCTCGCCCGCGCTGCACGCGCTGATGGCGAACCAGCGCGCCATGTTCGAAAAGACCGACCAGGCGCCCGAACTGGCCACGCGGCTGCGCACGGTGCTGAATTTCCCGATGGGGGTCTATCATATCGCGGTCTACGAGAGCTCGGGCATCACCTCGCTCGAGCAGGCCCGCGGCAAGCGCGTCTTCCTGGGCCCGCCGGGCGGCGCGGCCTATGCCACGATGTCCCGCCTATTCAAGGCGGTGGCCGGGCTCGAGGAAGGCACCGATTACGAGGCGGTCAAGCTGGTCTGGGACGCGGCGGCGGCCTCGTTCCAGGACGGCAATCTCGACATCTACTGCAACCCCACCAACGCCCCCAGCCCGGTGCTGACCCAGATCGCCGTGACCAACCCGATCCGCTTCCTCGGCATCCCCGCCGAACAGCGCGAGGCCGAGGCGGTGCAGGCGCTGGCCAACCGGCCCGGCTTCGGCCTGGGCACGCTGCCCGCCGGGGTCTATGGCGACAACCAGATGAACGCGGAGGACACCACCACCCTGCGTGTCACCGTGGGCATCGTCACCCACCAGGATGCCGACGAGGCGATGATCCACGCGATGACGAAGACCTTCTTCGACGGCGTCGAGGAGATGCGCGACAGCGCCCCCTGGCTGAAGGTGATCACGCCCGAGGGCGCGGTGAAGGATCTCAACATGCCGCTGCACCCCGGCGCCCTGCGCGCGCTGGAAGAGATGGGCGTGACCATTCCCGACGTCGCCCGCGCCTGATGCCGACCTCGTCCGGGGCAGGGGGTCCACCCCGCCCCGGCCTCTCAACCAAGTGAGCCCTCATGCCCCGCAACGTTCTCTTCATCATGTGCGACCAGCTGCGCTGGGACTACCTGTCCTGCACCGGACACCCGCATCTGGACACGCCCCATATCGACGCGCTTGGCCGCGCGCGGCGTGCTGTTCGACCGCGCCTACGTGCAATCGCCGATCTGCGGGCCGTCGCGCATGTCCTTCTACACCGGGCGCTATGTCGGCTCGCACGGCTCGACCTGGAACAACATCCCGCTCAAGGTGGGCGAGATGATCCTGGGCGACCACCTGCGCCCGCTGGGCGTGCGCACCGCGCTGGTCGGCAAGACCCACATGACCGCCGATGCCGAGGGGATGCGCCGGCTGGGGCTCTCGCCCGACAGCGAGATCGGCGTGCTGGTCTCGGAATGCGGGTTCGAGCCCTACGAGCGTGACGACGGGCTGCACCCGGATGGCGGACGCTACAAGCGCAACGCCAATTACGACGCCTGGATGAAGGCGCGCGGCTGGACCGACGAGAACCCCTGGCACAGCGTCGCCAACAGCGCCGAGGATGACGACGGCAACCTTCTCAGCGGCCGGTTCCTGAACAACTCCGACAAGCCCGCCCGCGCCGCCGACGAGGAGAGCGAAACCCCCTGCACCACCTCGCGCGCGATGGATTTCATCCGCGAGGCGGGCGACACCCCCTGGTGTCTGCACCTGAGCTTCATCAAGCCGCACTGGCCCTATATCGTGCCTGCCCCCTATCACGACATGTATGGCCCCGGGACTCACCTGCCCCCGGTGCGCGATGACGCCGAGCGCAAGAACCCGCACCCGGTTTTCGGCGCCTTCATGGACGAGCGCGTGTCAAAAGCGTTCCGCCACGACGACACGCGGGCCCGGGTGCTCACCGCCTATATGGGCCTCATCAAGCAGATCGATGACCAGATCGGGCGGCTGATGGCCTTTCTCGACGAGCAGGACCTGACCGACGAGACCATGATCGTCTTCACCTCGGATCACGGCGACTACCTGGGCGACCACTGGATGGGCGAGAAGGAGCTGTTTCACGACGCCTCGGCGCGCGTGCCCCTGATCGTGGTCGATCCGCGCCCGGAGGCCGATCCGACCCGGGGCCAGCAGAGCCATGCCCTGGTCGAGGCGATCGACGTGACCCCAACGATCCTCGACTATTTCGGCGGCGCGCCGGTGCCGCATATCATCGAGGGCCGCTCGCTGCTGCCGATCCTGCACGGCGCGACCGACGCGGTGCGCGAATTCGCGGTCTCCGAATACGACTACTCCATGCGCGACGTGCGCAAGCGGCTGGGCGTCTCGGTGGCGGACTCGAAACTGACCATGCTGTTCGACGGGCGTTGGAAATACGTTTTCGCCGAGCGGTTCCGGCCCATGCTCTTCGACCTGGAGACCGACCCGGAGGAGTTCAACGATCTTGGCGCCGACCCGGCCCTGGCCGATCAACGCGCCCGGATGGAAGGGCTGTTCTTCGCCTGGAGCCGCCGGACCGCGCAACGCACGACCATGTCGGACGCGTGGATCGCCGCCCGCGAGGCCAGCCTGGGCGAAGCGCGCGCCGGCATCCTGATCGGCTATCGCAACGAGGACGAGTTGCGCGAGGTGCTCGACGCCGCGAAGCGCAGACAGCGCGACAGCCGCTGACCGAAGGCCGGCTTGCCCCGTTTCGGCCCGGCGTGTCGGGCACACAGCGCCGGGTCATGTGTTACACTCTGTGTTACAGTCTCGGGGGACTGTGACACAGTCTTGGCGCGGGCCCGGTTCGGACCCCTTGTTTTCAAGGATGCCGGAAGGTTCATGGCTGGGGTGGTAGGATTCGAACCTACGATACACGGTACCAAAAACCGCTGCCTTACCACTTGGCTACACCCCAACGGTGAGCGGCTAATTACGCCGCCTGCGACAGCGGTTCAAGACCGAAAAGCGAAAAATATGCCACCGCTTCGGGGCTGGCCGATTTCGACTTCGCGCCGAACTATCTCGAGATCGACGATACCGAGGGCGGGCGGCTCAGGATGCACTATCTCGACGAGGGGCCGCGCGACGCCGCGCCGGTGCTGGCGATGCATGGCGAGCCGACCTGGAGTTACCTCTATCGCCACATGATCCCGCGCTTCACCGAGGCCGGTCACCGGGTCATCGCGCCCGACCTGATCGGGTTCGGGCGCTCGGACAAGCCCACGGCGCGGTCGGACTATACCTATCAGAGGCACGTCGATTGGATGGGCCAGGCGCTGCGGGCGCTGGACCTGCGCGGTATCACCTTGGTCTGCCAGGATTGGGGCGGGTTGATCGGGTTGCGCCTCTGGGCCGAGATGCCCGAGCGCTTCGCGCGCATCGTGGTGGCCAACACGGCGCTGCCGACGGGCGACCAGCCGATGGGCGCGGCCTTCGAGTCCTGGCGCGCCTACAGCCAGCAGGCCGACCCGTTCCGCGCCGGGCGCATCGTCCATGGCGGCACGGTGAGCAAGCTGACCGACGCCGAGCAGGCCGCCTATGACGCGCCCTTCCCGGACGAGACGTTCCAGGCGGGCGCGCGGGAATTCCCGATGCTGGTGCCCTCGACGCCCGACGATCCCGCGAGCCAGCCCAACCGCGACGCCTGGGCGGTGATCCGGGGGCTCGAAACGCCACTGCTGACCGCCTTCGGGGCCGGGGACAAGATCATGGCGGGGATCGACCGGGTGTTCCAGAAGCTGCCGGGCGCGCAGGGCCAGCCCCACGCGACCCTGCCGGACGCGGGGCATTTCCTGCAAGAGGACGTGGGCGCCGAGCTGGCCGACCTGACCAACGCGTTCATTGCGCGCACCCAATAGGGCGCGCGGCCCCAGGCCGGGCCAACAGGCGGCGCCCGGCCCGGCTCAGAAGGTGAAGTCGCCCGCGTCCAGCTCGGACAGGGTGACGTTGCGCAAGGTCATGGTGTTGCCGGCAAGATCGTCGATCACCACGTCCGTGCCGACCTGGGTCATGTGATCGTCGGACAGGTCGGTGAAATCGGTGATCGCAGTGGTGACCCGAAAGTCGACCCGATCGCCTTCGGCCATCTCGAAATCCGTCACGGTGTCGGCGCCGGTCGTGAAAACGAAGATATCCGCATCGCCGTCGCCCGAGATCAGGTCGTCGCCGGCGCCACCCCAGAGGGTGTCGGCACCTCCGCCACCCTCGACCGTGTCGTTGCCTTCCCCGGCATGGACCGTGTCAGCGCCCGTGCCGGCGGTGATGCTGTCATCGCCGTCCCCGCCGATGACGATGTCGTCGCCCGCGCCGGCCCAAATGGTCTCGTTGCCCCTTCCGCTCCAAATCTCGTCATGGCCCTCACCGCCGCCGATGCGGCCGTCTGCCCGGAAATCAGTGAGAATCAGATCGTCTCCGGCGCCGCCCCAGGCGATCCCTCGGGCGCCCTCGTCCGTCAGGGTGTCGTTGCCTGCACCGCCGGTCAGGACATCCTCCCAGGCTCCGCCTGATAGAACGTCGTCGCCAGCCCCGCCGATCAGCCGGTCCACCCCTTTGCCGCCGGTCAGGCTGTCGTTTCCGTCACCGCCGTCGATCACGTAGGCCCCGTCGCTGGCTGTGATCGTGTCATTTCCCTCGCCACCGACGATGTTCGCGAGAACCCAACGCCAACCGTGGCTTGATACGTGAACCGAGTCGTCGCCTGCGCCGGCATCTATGGTTTGGCCGCTTTCGATAACAATGGCTCTGATGGTGTCATCGCTTTCCCCACCCGCAACGGTTGATCGTCCGCCGACGCGATCTAGGCGAATGTAGTCGTCGCCCGCTCCACCATCGAGGATCGAGTCGCCTAGATTGCGAACTTCGATAAAATCGTCGCCCTCTCCACCGAAAACCGAGGAGTGACGATACATCCGACCCAACTCTAGGTGGTCGTCGTCCGCGCCGCCATCAAGCGCCGATCTCGACAGGTTTTGGATATCGAAAGTGTCATTGCCAACCCCGCCGGAAATACTGCTTCCAACAGATCTTTCGTAGAAGCCGTTCATTCTCAGCGTGTCGTCACCGTCCCCGCCCACTACCGTGTGGATGCCGGTGCCCGCGAAATCAAACAGGTCGTTTCCAATACCTCCGGTCAACACGTTGACGCCGCCGGACACCTCCAAAGTGTCGTCGCCGTCCCCGCCTGCCAGTGTGTCCCGGCCCGACCGTCCGATCAAATGGTCATTCCCGCCGCCACCGTCGAGAAGGTTGTCACCGCGATGCGCGTCCAAGGTGTCGTCGCCT
>DOIS01000263.1 GCA_003511785.1 Paracoccaceae bacterium | reverse complement strand
ACCGGCGGGGCTGATGGCGGCGGGGGAACTGGCGCGGGGTGGCTGCCGGGTGATCGTCTGCGAGGCCAAGCCGTCGCTGGCGCGCAAGTTCCTGATGGCGGGCAAGTCCGGGTTGAACCTGACCAAGGACGAGCCGACCGAAACCCTGCTGCGGGCCTATGGCGGCGCGGCGGGCTGGCTGGCCCCGATGGTTCGCGCGTTCGACGCACAGGCGGTGCAGGACTGGGCCCGACACCTCGGTCAGCCGTTTTTCACCGGCTCGACCGGGCGGGTCTTTCCAGAGTCCATGAAGGCGTCTCCCCTGTTGCGGGCCTGGCTGCGGGAGCAGGATGGGCTGGGCGTTACCCTTCGCCCGCGCTGGCGCTGGACCGGATGGGACGGTGAGGCGTTGCGCTTCGACACGCCGCATGGGGTTGAGACCGTCGCGCCGGCCGTCACCGTGCTCGCCCTGGGTGGGGCAAGCTGGGCACGGCTGGGTTCGGACGGGGCCTGGGCCGGGATATTGGGCGGGCAGGGCGTGGCGCTCTCGCCATTTCAGCCGGCCAATGCCGGGTTGAGGGTCGCGTGGTCGGCGCATATGGGGCCGCAGATCGGCCAGCCGGCAAAGGGGATCGCGTTTCATGCCGGCGCGCATCGTTCGCGCGGCGAGGCGGTGATTTCGCAAGGCGGGCTGGAGGGTGGCGGCATCTATGCGGTCTGCGCGGGGGTGCGCGAGGGCGCGGGACTGGAGATCGACCTGCTGCCCGATCTTTCGACCGAGCAGGTCATGGCCCGGCTGTCGCGTCCGCGCGGCAAGGCCAGCCTGTCCAATCACCTGCGCAAGGTGCTGAAACTGGGGCCGGTTCGCCAGGCTCTGCTGATGGAGTTCGCCAGGCCGCTGCCGACCGGTCCGCGGGCGCTGGCGGCGCTCGTCAAGGCGCTGCCCGTTTCTCATGCCGGGCTGCGTCCCTTGGACGAGGCGATCTCGACCGCGGGCGGCATCCGGCGCGAGGCCCTGACCGACGGGCTGATGCTCAAGGCGCGACCCGGCGTGTTCTGCGCCGGCGAGATGCTGGACTGGGAGGCACCGACGGGCGGCTACCTGCTCACCGCCTGTTTCGCCACCGGGCGCTGGGCGGGCCGCGCAGCGGCGGCCCATGCCCGAGGCATCACTCGCTGAGCGCCACGACGCGCTTGAACGCTTCGCGCCCGCGCATCCGCTTGCCGTAATCCTTCATCACCGCGTTCTCGACCGGGAACTTGGCCGAGAAGGCCCAGTTCAGGCAGTGGGTCAGGATGATATCAGCGATGGTCATCGTCTCGCCCATCAGGAACGGCCCGTCGAGGCGCTCGGAGAGACGGGTGAGATTGCGCTCGAATTCCCATTTGAGCGAGTCCTTCACACCGGGCACGCGGCGCTCCTCGGGCAGGATGAAACTGTGCCGCGCGCCGGTCCACAGAACCGCGTCGATCTCGTCAAGCACCAGGTGGGTGAGCGCGTCCTGCCGGGCGCGCTCGAGCGTGCCGGCGGGGAAGGTCAGCGCCTGATGCTTGTCGGCGAGAAAGGTCAGGATCGCGGTCGAATCGGTGATCGCCGCATCGTCTACCTTCAGCACCGGCACCTTGCCCGAGGCGTTCAGCGCGTTCACCTCGTCGCTTTGCGGCCCGACCGGCACCAGGTCATAGGGTTGCCCGATCTCCTCCAGCATCCACAGCACGCGGAAGGCGCGGGTCATCACCTTGCCGTAAACGGTATACATCGTTCGTCTCCCTGTCATTTCCGGCGCAGTCTGGCCAAGGCGGCGCCGGCGTCAAAGGCGTCTCTAACGGCGAGGCATCCGCGCCAGGCGGATCAGCGTCCGTTCCATCACCGCCATCTGCGGCGCGGTCTGCCCGGCCGAACGCAGGCGCAGGTCGGTATCGGTGATCTCGGTCAGCGCCTCCTGCAACTTGTCCGGCGACCATGTCTGCGCCTGTCGCACCAACAGGTCGCGGCGCGGGCCGAAGACGGGCGGGCGCAGCCGCCCGATGCCGGCGCCGGGTCCGCCCGGCGCCGAGGCCAGGGCGAACAGGGTTCGGAAATGTCGCGCCGCGCCGATGCACAGGCTTGTGGGCGTGGTCCCCTGGGCCTGAAGGCGTTGCACCAGCGGCCCGATCTCGCCCGAACGGGCTTCGGCCACGACGTTCAGCACCTGGTCGAGCGCGGCCTCGGTGGATTGTGGCGCACAGGCTTCGATTTCGGTCGGGGCCAGGGGAGACGGGTCGCCGTGCTTGTAGAGACCGACCTTTTCCAGCAGCTGTGCGAAATCCCCTGGCCCCAGCGCGCCAGCCAGTTCGGAGAGCAGCGCCATGCTGTCGCCGGGCACCTCGCGCAGACCGGCCTTTGCCAGGGCCTGTTCGATCTCGGCCCGGCCAGGCGGATCGTCATAAAGCGCGGCGGCATAGGTGAGGGGATGACCCTCGAACAGCTTGCGCAGCTTGGACGTCTTCTTGAGCGCCCCGGCGGTGACGACGATCTGCGCGTCGCCCGGCGCCCAGGTCTCGAGCGCGGCCTGGACCGCCTCGAAGGCGCTGTCGTTGGCCTCTTCGACAAAGACCGCACGCGGGCCGGGGAAGAACCCGACCGCCTTGACCTCGTCGAGAAGCGCCGCACCGTCCCGTCGCAGATCGCCCCCGGCCATGCGGGTCAGGCGCATTTCCTCCTCGGCGGCGGGGCCGAGCAGGTTGGCCAGCATCTCCTGTCGCTTAAGCGCCACGCGCATGGCGTCCGCGCCGTAGATCAGCAACCCCGCCCGGTCGGGGTCGGGCCGGGCGAAATAGCGGGCCGCGTCGCGGGACGAAAGCTTCATTCCGCCAGAACCGCCGTCGCCTGGAGCCGCGCCACGGTGGCATCCGCAAGCATCGTCATCAGGCGGGCATGGGCATCCCGCTCCGCCGCGAGCGTCTCGACGGTCGAGCCGGTGGCGGAATAGCCGGTGAAGTTCTCGACGCTGCCCGAGGCCACTACCGCCTGGTCGGCCAAGCGGATCATCTCGTAATCGACCTGCCCGACGATGGAATACCGCGTGATCTCGTTGCTTCGGGTGATCGCCTGTTCCTCGCGGGCGAGGGTCAGTCGAGGGACCAGGCGATAAAGCGGGTCGGTCGGCTGCCCGAGTTGGACCTCCAATTCCTGCACCAAGAGGAAGGAATTGCGATCCGTCGGCGCGTTCACCGCCACCCGGCCGTGCAGCGCCGTCCCGGTGCCGCCGGGTCCATAGACCGGCTGGAACCCGCAGGCGGCGAGCGCCAGCGGGAGGGCCAACAGGGTTCTGCGATCAAACGACGACATTCACGATCCGGCCGGGGACCACGATCACCTTCTTGGGCGCCGCCCCGTCCAGCGCCCTTTGCACAGCGTCCACCGCCAGCGCGGTTTTTTCAACCTCGGACTTGTCCATGTCCTTGGGCACCTGGATCTCGCCACGCCGCTTGCCATTGACCTGCACCGGAAGGGTGACCGAGTCGTCGATCAGCATCGCTTCGTCCGCAACGGGCCAAGGCGTGGTGGCGATGAGCCCCTTGCCGCCCAGGCTCTGCCATATCTCCTCGGACAGATGCGGGGTCATCGGCGACATCAGCTTGGCCAGCACTTGGGCCGCCTCGCGCTTGGCCGCGCCACCGGCCTTCGAGCGGGCCAGCGTGTTGGTGAAGGCGTAGAGCTTGGCGATCGAGGCGTTGAAGCCGAAGGATTCGAGCCCGCCGGTCACCTCGTGGATGGTCTTGTGCATCTCGCGCAGGAGCGCCTCGTCGGCCTCTTGCGAGCCCTTCTCGGCCGGGTCGATCTCGGAGGCGATGCGCCAGACCCGCTGCAGGTGCTTGAACGCGGCCTCGGCCCCTGCAGCGGTCCATTCCACGTCCCGCTCCGGCGGGCTGTCGGAAAGCACGAACCAGCGCGCGGTATCCGCGCCGTAGTCGCGGATGATCGTGACCGGATCGACCACGTTCTTCTTGGATTTCGACATCTTGGCCGAGGGGATGATTTCTACAATCTTTCCATCTTTACCGTCCTGAACCCATTGATCGTGAAAGTCGGTGTCGTTTGCCACGCTTCTGCCCGAAGCCGTCATCCGTTCTTTCAAGACCGCCAAGCGTTGCGCATGCATAGTCTGGTTTACCACCACCTCCTCGGGCAGGTGATAGACCGGGCGGCCCTTCTCGTCGCGGGTCTGGTAGATCTCGTGCGTGACCATGCCCTGGGTGAACAGCGCGTCGAACGGCTCCTTCGATTTCTCCGGCAGATGGCCGGTGATGTACATCGCCCGCGCGAAGAAGCGCGAATAGAGCAGGTGCAGGATCGCGTGCTCGATCCCGCCGATATACTGGTCGACGTTCATCCAGTACTCGGCATCCTCCATCCGTGTGGGCGTCGCGGCATCCGGCGCGGTGAAGCGGGCGAAATACCAGGAACTGTCCACGAAAGTGTCCATCGTGTCGGTCTCGCGCCGGGCGGGCTTGCCGCAGGCGGGGCAGGGGGTGTCGCGCCAGGTCGGGTGCCGGTCGAGCGGGTTGCCGGGCACCGAGAAGTCGATGGGTTGGCCGCCCTCGTCATAGGGCAGTTCGACCGGCAGGTTCTCCTTCTTCTCGGGCACCACGCCGCAATCCTCGCAATGCACAACCGGGATCGGACAGCCCCAGTAGCGCTGCCGCGACAGCCCCCAGTCGCGCAGGCGAAACTTGGTCACGCCCTCGCCCCAGCCCTGTTTTTCGGCAAGGTCGATGGTGGCGTCGATGGCCTCCTGTCCGGTGGCGAGATCGATGCCGGTGAAATGATCGACCCATTTGACCTTCTGCTCCTTGGGCGGGACATAGGCTTCGCTCTCGACCGGCTGGGGGTTTTCCGGATCGAAGAAGGTGTCGATCACCGGCAGATCGTATTTGCGGCAGAAATCAAGGTCGCGCTGGTCATGGGCGGGGCAGCCGAAGATGGCGCCGGTGCCGTAATCCATCAGGATGAAATTGGCGATCCAGACCGGCAGCTCCCAGCTTTCGTCGAGCGGGTGCTTGACCCGGATGCCGGTGTCGTAGCCCAGCTTGGGCGCGGTCTCGATGGCCTCTTCCGTGGTGCCACCCTTGCGGCATTCGACAAGAAAATCAGCCACTTCTGCGTTCTGGGCCTCGAGCGCCTTGGCAATCGGATGGTCAGGCGAGATGCCCACGAACGAGGCGCCCATCAGCGTATCGGGACGGGTGGTGTAGACGGTGATCGGATCGCCCCCGTCGATCCGGTCAAACGCAAACTGCAACCCCCGCGACTTGCCGATCCAGTTCGACTGCATCAGCCGCACCTTGGCGGGCCAGTTCTCGAGCGTGTCCAGCGCCTCGAGCAGTTCTTCGGACATGGACGAGATGTCGAAGAACCACTGCGTCAGCTCGCGCCGTTCCACCTCGGCGCCCGAGCGCCAGCCCTTGCCGTCGATCACCTGCTCGTTGGCAAGCACGGTCATGTCCACGGGGTCCCAGTTCACCACCGCGTTCTTGCGATAGACGAGACCCGCGTCGAGCATGTCGAGAAAGAGCGCCTGTTGCTGGCCGTAATACTCGGGGTCGCAGGTGGCGAACATGCGCGACCAGTCCAGCGAGTAGCCCATCGGCTTCATCTGGGCGACCATCTCGCGGATGTTGTCATAGGTCCAGTCCTTGGGGTGCCCGCCCGAGGCCATCGCCGCGTTCTCGGCCGGCATCCCGAAGGCGTCGAAGCCCATCGGATGCAGCACGTTGTAGCCCGAGGCCAGCTTGTGCCGCGCGATCACGTCGCCCATGGTGTAGTTGCGCACATGCCCCATATGGATGCGCCCCGAAGGGTAGGGAAACATCTCGAGCACGTAGTATTTCGGTTTGTCCTCGGCCCGGCGCGCGGTGAAGATGCCGGCCTTCTCCCAGGCTTTCTGCCATCTGGCTTCGATCTCGGTGGGCGAGTAACGCGACATGGGGAGTTCCGTTCTTGCTGACATGAAAACGCCGGGCGGGGCCCGGCGTCCTGATAAATCGCTTTTATGCGGGTTTCCAGAACCCTTCACGCCTCAGAGCGCGTCGTCCCCGATCCGCATCTGGCGGGCGCGCGCCAGGATCGCGTCCTCGACCGCGCGGGTGGTGTCGGCGCTGACCGGGCCGCCCTGGGTCATCAGCGCGACCTTGAGCGAGCGGGCCTCGAGCGCGGGATCGGTGATGTGGACTGTGGCCCGATAGGCGCGGCCGCCGCCGGGCGGGGTGCCATATCCGGTGACGATCACGCCGGTGAACGGATCGACCGACTGCACCGGAAGGAAACTGAGCACGTCCAGCGAGGCGGCCCAGATATAGCGGTTCACGTTGACGGTCTGTTCGGCGTTGCTGGGACCGAACACGTCCCAGATCGAGGAGCGATCGTAATTGGTGGGGGCAGACTCGCGGTTATGCGCGACCAACCCGGCGTCGCCGGAGGTCGCCATGCCCGGCCCCGACACGGGGGCAGGCGCCTCTCCATAGGTAGTGGGGCGATTTCCGCAGGCCGAAAGCGCGAGGCCAAGCGCCATAATCAGAATGGCCCGGGAAACTGTCGGCAACGTCATCGTGCAATCCTGCGTATCCTGCTCTGTCGAGTCCTAACCGATTGCGCGGGATCGGGGCAAGGGGGTAGTCCCCGCGCACGCCGGCCGTGATCGCCGCCAACGGCGCGAAAACGCGGCGAGGCGGGCCGCGGTCGGGCCCCTGTGATCCTGAGGGCAAGGGACTGTGGCAAAGCTGCACCATCCCCGACGACTTTGTTGCCCCGCAATCGCCAATGCTTGCCAACAGCCCCCCGAAAGAGCGAAACCCCTGTCCATACCCACACCGGATTCTCCGGTCTGGGCGTATGAATTGAAACCGAGGGAAAAACTATGAAAAAGGTTCTCTTCGCAACGACCGCGCTGATCGCCACGGCAGGCATGGCCGCCGCGGACGTCCGCATCAGCGGTTACGGCCGTTTTGGTCTGGACTACAACGAAGCCAACAGCTCGGACGTGACCGACCCCAACTACAATGGGATCTCGGAAACCACCATCACCAGCCGTCTGCGTCTGCAGTTCGACATGTCGACCGAAACCGACGGTGGTGTGCAGTTCGGCGCCCGCTTCCGTGCCCAGGCCGAAAGCCGTGACAACACCCCCCGCGGCGGAATGTTCAACGGCGCCCGCTTCTTCGTGACCTACGAAGGCTTCTCGCTGGGCGTTGGCAACATCATCGGCGCCTTCGAAAACACCCCCGGCACCTACCTCGAAACCCGCACCGGCGACGTCGGCATCGACGGCGCAGGCTTCGTGAGCCACGTGGGCAACGTCAACGACGAGTACGGCAACTGGGATGCGTACTCCTCGGGTGGCGCAGGCGACAACGGTGTGGAACTGATCTACTCCAACGCCGGCTTCACCGGGCACATCTCGTACTCGACCGACAACGACCAGGTCGGCCCCCCGATCGTTCAGGGCGAAGACCGCATCGCGGCCATGATGTCCTACACCTTCGGCGACTGGACCGCGTCGATCGCGGCTCAGGACAGCAGCAGCGCCTGGGAAGACAAGGTCATCGCCAGCGTGTCGGGTGATCTGGGCATGTTCGGCGTCACCGTCGCCTATGCCGACAACGACGGCATCGGCAAGTGGGGCCTCTATGGCAACGTCGACACCGGCGCGGCCTCCAACCTGATCCTGTTCGTCACCGACGAAGACGCAGTCTCGGCTGCCGACGTCGTTGCCGGCCGGAACGACAACCGCGACAACGTCGTCGGTTCGAACAAGCAGGAAGGCACCTCCTACGGCATCCACTACAGCTATGACCTGGGTGGCGGCGTGTCCTTCGAAACCGGCTACCGCCGTGCTTCGAACGACAACGACACCTTCCAGGCCGGTGTGTTCTTCAGCTTCTAAGCTGACCCACGCATCAGCGTGAATGGGGGCGGGTCCAATCGGACCCGCCCTTTTCTTTTGGCCCGATCTGGTGTTTCTCTGCCATCGTCAGACAAGGGGGCCGCCATGTCGCTCGAGGAGATCAGAACCCGCATCGCCACTGCCGAGGCCGAGGCAGGCCGCCCGCCGGGGTCCGTGCGCCTGATCGCTGTATCCAAGGTGCAGCCCGATGCCCGCGTGCGCGCCGTGCTGGACCAGGGTCACCGGCTCTTTGGCGAAAACCGGGTGCAGGAAGCCGCCGGCAAGTGGCCGGCCTTCCGCGACGCGTTCGAAGGGGTCGAGTTGTACCTCATCGGCCCGCTTCAGACCAACAAGGCCCGCCAGGCAATGGACCTGTTCGACGCGATCCACTCCGTGGACCGCCCCAAGCTGGCCAAGACGCTGGCCAGGCTGGCGCAGGAACGCGGTGCCTGCCCCGAGCTCTTCATCCAGGTCAACACCGGTGAGGAGGAGCAAAAGGCCGGCATCCTTCCGGCGGAGGCCGACGCCTTCATCGCCGAATGCGGGGCGCTGGACCTGCCGATCGCGGGCCTGATGTGTATTCCGCCGGTGGAGGAAACCCCAGCCCTGCACTTCGCGCTTCTGGCCAAGATCGCCGCACGCAACGGGCTGGAGGGGCTTTCGATGGGGATGAGCGGCGATTTCGAGACGGCCATCGCGCTGGGCGCCACCCATGTGCGCGTGGGTTCCGCGATTTTCGGAGAGCGGGAGGCCACGCCTCGCTGACGGGCCTCGCGCGATTGCCCGAGCGGTCAGGGCACGATCAGCCGGGTATGCAGCGTGATCCGCGGCGCGATCCAGTGCAGATCGGCCCGCGACAGCGCGACACAGCCTTCGGTCGGATAACCCGGGCGGCGCCACTGATGAACGAAGATCGCCGAGCCGCGTCCGCGCACCGCGCGGGGCCAGTTCCAGTCAGTCAGCAGCGCCAGATCGTAAAGCGGATCGGGGCGGCGCAGCCGCTCATGGCTGTGCGGGTAGGGCACCCGCACCATCATGTTGTAGTCGCGGTCGTCCGGGTCGTCCGACCACAGGTCGCCCGGCCCGATCGGCACGGCCCAGCCGGCCGGCCGGGCCATGCGGTCCGGGCGATAGAGCATCCCCACGATACGGTGCACCCCGCGCGGCGTGGCGCCATCGCCTTCACGCTTGTGGTCGGTGATCCCGCAGCGCCCGATGCTGCACGCGAACCGCCGCCCACGAAACCGCAGGCCCAGCGGCGTCAGAACGAGATCCTCCGGGCTCACGGCAAATGCCCCGATTTGGCGACCTTGGTGGCGAGATAGGCGCGGTTATGCGGGGTCTCGCCAACCTTGAGCGGCACGCGCTCGGCCACGGCGACGCCGTTGGTCTCCATCATCGCGATCTTGCCCGGGTTGTTGGTCAGAAGCCGCACCGAGGCGAAGCCCATCGACTTGAGAATATCGGCTCCCAGCCGGAAATCGCGCTCGTCATCCTCGAAGCCAAGGCGGTGGTTCGCCTCAACCGTGTCGAACCCCTGGTCCTGAAGAGAATAGGCGCGCATCTTGTTGGCCAGACCGATGCCGCGCCCCTCCTGATTGAGATAGAGCAGCACGCCCGCGCCTTCCTCGCCCATCTGCGCCAGGGCCGCGCGCAGCTGCGGGCCGCAATCGCATTTCAGGCTGCCCATCAGGTCGCCGGTGAAACAGGCCGAATGCAGCCGTGCAAGCACTGGCTTGGCCCGGTCGGGCCGGCCTATCTCGACCGCGTAATGCTCCTCGCCGCCATCTTCGGGCCGGAACACATGCACGCGCCCGGCCTCGGAGACGGCCATGGGCAGGCGTGCGCTGATGACCGCGTGCATGGGGCTGGCATCGGCGAGGTGCGGGGCGGCGGCCTCGGCGTCGATCAGGGTCAGCCCGTGCGCCCGGGCGATCATCGCGGCATCGGCCACGGTCACCGTCACCGCGGCCGGCAGCAGCTGAGCCGTCTTGCACAGCTTCACCGCGAGGCGGGCAAGCCGTGCGTCGCCGCCACGCTGCGAGGTGAACGGACCCTTCATCGGGGTTGCCAGGTCGTCGGCCGGATCGGCTACCGCCTGCACCCAGGCCAGTCCGGCATCCTCGGGCAGCACCACCCGGGCCAGGTCGCCATCATAGGCCCGCGCCTTGAGCGTCGCGGCCCGCCGCGCGGTGATCGCCATCACCGGCGTCTCGCCCAGGGCGCGCAGATCGGCCAGCCGCGCCACGCTCAGCGTTTCGGCCGCCACGGCGAGACTGCCGCCGCCCTTGGCATCGGCGATCACCACGGGCAGGCCCATGCGCAGATCGGCCCGCGCGCGGGCCAGCAGTTCGGTGGTGTCTGGTGCAAGACTCATGGAGGCTCCTGGGCGCAACTCCCGACAAGTCCTAAGCCGGGATCGCGGGAATGTGAAACAATTCGCCGCGACCGGACACGTGCGCGTGAGCGGAATGACGTATTCCTTGCCGGGTTCCGCCCCTTGGCACATCTGCCAGACACCGGATGACAGGAGGATGCGCATGGCCCAGTTGAGAAAAATTTTGCTTGTGGACGACGACGACGATCTGCGCGAGGCGCTGAGCGAACAGCTCGTGATGACCGAGGATTTCGACGTGTTCGAGGCGGAAAGCGGTCAGGCCGCGATGGAGCGGGTCAAGGAAGGGCTTTACGATCTCATCATCCTCGATGTCGGTCTGCCGGACACCGATGGGCGCGAGCTGTGCCGCCTGATGCGCAAGCAAGGGGTCAAGTCGCCGATCCTCATGCTGACCGGGCATGACAGCGATGCGGATACCATCCTGGGCCTCGATGCCGGGGCGAACGATTACGTCACCAAGCCGTTCAAGTTCCCGGTCCTGCTGGCCCGTATCCGCGCGCAGCTGCGCCAGCACGAGCAATCCGAGGACGCGGTGTTCACACTCGGCCCCTACACGTTCAAACCGGCGATGAAGATTCTGATCGCCGATGACGAGCGCAAGATTCGCCTCACCGAGAAAGAAACCAACATCCTCAAGTTCCTCTACCGCTCGTCCGAGGGCGTGGTGCCCCGCGATGTGCTGCTTCACGAGGTCTGGGGCTATAACGCGGGGGTCACGACGCATACGCTCGAGACCCATATCTATCGCCTGCGCCAGAAGATCGAGCCGGACCCCTCGAACGCGCGGCTCCTGGTGACGGAATCTGGCGGGTATAGGCTGGTTTCCTAGTTTTGTTGACGCAGATCAAAGAAGCACTCTGACTGCATCTTCTAAAATCAATCCAACCCGAGCATATCCGGGCTTTGATATGCACCTCCCTGTTGGACTTGGCCGGGCCTCGTGCCCGGCTTTTTTTCGTGTCCGTTCCCCGGCTTGGCAGACCGCTCTGGCGTCTCGCCGGTTCAGGCGATAGCGTGTCGCGCACCGCGCCGGACAGGAGAGACCGCATGCCCTTTACCCTCGCCACCTGGAACATCAACTCTGTTCGTCTGCGCGAACCATTGGTCCAGAAGTTGTTGCGCGAAGAGGGGCCGGACATCCTCTGCCTGCAAGAGTGCAAGAGTCCGGTGCAGAAGATCCCAACGGATGGTTTCCGCGATCTCGGCTATCCCTACATGATCGCGCGCGGGCAGAAGGGGTACAACGGTGTCGCGATCCTGTCGCGCCTGCCGATCTCGGACATCGGCGACCGCGATTTCGCGGCGCTGGGCCATGCGCGCCACATCGCCGGGCAACTGGAGAACGGGGTGGTGATCCACAACTTCTACGTCCCCGCCGGCGGCGACAAACCGGACCGCGAGATCAACGAGAAATTCGGCCAGAAGCTCGACTATCTCACCGAGATGCGTGACTGGTTCCACACCGAACGGCCCGAAAAGTCCATCCTTGTTGGCGATCTGAACATCGCCCCGCGCGAGGATGACGTCTGGAGCCACAAGCAACTGCTGAAGGTGGTGAGCCACACGCCCATCGAGGTCGAGCATCTGGGACAGGCGCAGGAGGCAGGCGGCTGGGTGGACGTCACACGGCGCGACATTCCCGACGGGCAGCTTTACTCCTGGTGGTCCTATCGCGCCCGCGACTGGGACGCCGCTGACAAGGGGCGGAGGCTGGATCATGTCTGGGCAACACCCGACATCGCCAATGCCGGGCATTCCAGCCGCATCCTGCGCGCCGCGCGCGGTTGGGACCAGCCCAGCGACCACGCCCCGGTCTTCGCCAGTTTCGACCTGTAAGCCGATGGGCCGGGCGAGGCATTAATGCCGCAGACCCCCTTGGTTTCCTCGAAGTGAAATTTCATATAGTGGCCAAATCCGAAGGAGATATGGACCCATGATCGAACTAGGCGGAAACCAGGCCCCGGACGCGGACCTGATCAAGGACTCCAGCGAGGCAACCTTTATGAAGGACGTGATCGAGACCTCGAACGAGGTACCGGTCATCGTGGATTTCTGGGCGCCCTGGTGCGGGCCGTGCAGGACGCTGGGCCCGATGCTCGAGGAGGCGGTGCGCGCGGCCAAGGGCGCAGTGCGCATGGTCAAGGTCAACGTGGACGAAGCGCAGATGATCGCCGGGCAGTTGCAGATCCAGTCGATCCCGACGGTCTATGCCTTCTACAAGGGGCAGCCCGTGGACGGGTTCCAGGGCGCGCTGCCGGGCTCGGAGATCAAGGCGTTCGTGGACCGGGTGATCAAGGCCGGTGGCGGCGAGGCGCCGGGCGATGCGCTGGACGACGCGGTGGCCGCCGCCGAAGAGATGTTGGCCGAAGGGGCCGCGGCCGATGCCGCGCAGACCTTCGCCGCGATCCTGGGCGAGGATGAGCATAACGCCGCCGCCTATGGCGGTCTGGTGCGGGCGCATGTCGCCATGGGCGACCTGGACCAGGCCGAGGCG
>DOIS01000265.1 GCA_003511785.1 Paracoccaceae bacterium | reverse complement strand
ACACTGGACGGCACCCTGCGCAAGGTGGTCCGCAGCCCGCGCGGCTTCGACGCGAATTTCCTGGGCATGACCCGGGACCGGGCCGATTTGGCCTGTCGCCGTTTACAGGCTCGTAACGTGACCTGCTTCATGGTGGGTCCACCGTCCTGAGAGCCGAGCAGTCGGTCGATCAAAAAGACATAAAGGAGCAGACGATGCGCAGTTGGATCATAGGCACTTGGCGGGATGATACTCCCCCATTGGTAGGGGCAACCCAAACCATCCGCGAAAGCATCTATGGCCTCGCGGGCGACGATACTATGGCGTTCTACCGGGGCACCTATACCGGCCGGGCCAATACCGGCGACCCCGACTTCTCGGACCGCTTCTTCGGCGGCTGGGGCGACGACCGGCTCACCAACCTGGTCATCAACTGGTTCGACGAGACGGATTACGAGGCCTATGCCCCGGTCAGCTATGATGGCGGGCCGGGCACGGACACGATCACCTTCGACATCGCCATGTCGCTGCGCGCCTTCACCGCCCTCTCGCTGGGTCGGTTCGAGACGATCACACACGATGTCGAAATCCGCGAGTTCGTCATCTCGGCAACGGCCCAGGCCACGCACACCACCGTGCTCAACGTCAACGGCAACGGCGAGAACGAGTCGGTCAAGCTGAGCTTCATGGGCGAAGGCTCGGTGAACGCGATCTTCCGCATGGCCAATGGCGACGACCGGGTGGAGTATTTCGCCGACCAGGACGTGAGCGCCGAACTGCGCGTCTTTACCGGCAACGGCAACGATACGGTCATCATCAACGCGACCCAGGTCCACAACTCGAACACCGAGGGCACCTGGATCGGCACGGGGCGCGGGTCCGACACCATCGTGCTCGAAGGGATGCACCGTGAGGTGGTCTATGCCAGTGACGGCAACGATCACATCTACCTGCTGACCGGAAACTTCGCCGAGAACCCCGACACGGTGTTCACCGGCGCGGGGCGCGACCGCGTCTATGTCGAACTCGACCAGTATTCGCAGCTGGCCACGATCAAATGGTTCTCGGCCCGCGAGGACACCATCGTGTTCGACCGCAACGACCCCCGCCTTCCCGAGGTCGTGTTCGACGCCGCCGACTGGCAGACAGGGGAAGAGGCCAACCTCTACATGAACAACGCCACGGGCGAGCTGTTCTACGGCGAGAACCTGATGATCGACTTCAACGGGCCGACCAATCTCACGGCGGCGAATTTCGTCGCGGACGACTGGGACTACTGGGTCTGAGCCTCACCCCACGGGGGCGGCCGTCATGCGGTCGCCGCGGCCAGCCCGGGATCGACGGGCTGGCCTGAGGCGTGGGGCGGCTGTCACCCCGATCAATCGGGCTTGGGCTTGTCGTCATACTGGTCGCTGAGGATGCGCCGGGCGTCGCCTTCGGGGTCGTCATACTGGTTGGACTTCACCGTATAGAGAAAGCCAATCAGCCCCACGGAACCCAGGATCAGCGAAATCGGAATCAGGTAGGCCAGCACTTCCATTCACATCACCTCAGTCGCAGCGCGTTGAGCGAGACCGTAATCGACGAGGCCGACATCGCCAAGGCAGCGATCAGCGGCGTGGCGAGGCCCGCCACCGCAAGCGGCACCGCGATCACGTTATAGACCGTGGCGATCTGGAAGTTCTCGCGGATGCGGCGGGTGGCGCGCTTCGCCGTGTGGCAGGCGTCGGCGATGGGCGAGAGGTCCTGGCCCAGCAACACGATGTCCGAGGCCACCCGCGCCGCATCCAGCGCGCTCGCCGGCGAAATCGAGACATGGGCGGCGGCCAGTGCGGCGGTGTCGTTGAGCCCGTCGCCCACCATCAGCACATGCCGCCCCTGCTCGGACAGCGCCTGCACGCGGGCGGCCTTGTCCTCGGGCAGCGCCTCGGCGATCCAGGTGTCGATGTCCAGCCGCCGGGCCAGCGTCTCGACCGCCTCGGTCGTGTCGCCCGACATCAGCAGAACCTCCTTGCCCGCCGCCTTGAGCCCGCGCACGGCCTCCTCTGCGCCGGGGCGAATCTTGTCGGCGAAGCGGAAGGCCACCGGCGCCTCGCCCTCAAGCGCCAGCCAGGCGGCGGTGCCGCCGGTCTGCTCGGCCCCGGCCCAGGCGGCGCGGCCCAGGCGCACGCGGGCGCCGTTCAGCCGCGCTTCGGTGCCGTAGCCCGGCACTTCGGTGATCTCGGTCAGCTCCGCCGGGTCGATCCCCGCCTCCCGCGCAGCGCGCGCGAGCGCCACCGAAAGCGGATGCGCCGATGCCTCGGCCAGGGCCAGAGCAATGGCCGCCTGCTTCGAGTCGATCGCGTCGAGATTGGTCAGCTCGGGCGTCCCGGCGGTGAGCGTCCCGGTCTTGTCGAACACCACCGTGTCCACCGCCGCCAGCCGCTCCAGCGCGGTGGCGTCCTTGATCAGCATCCCCTTGCGGAAGAGCCGCCCCGAGGCCGCCGTCGTCACCGCCGGCACGGCGAGGCCCAGCGCGCAGGGGCAGGTGATGATGAGCACCGCGGCGGCGATGTTCAGCGCCGTGCGCACGTCCCAGGAATAGAGATACCAGCCCACGAAGCTGAGCGCGGCCAGGATATGCACCCCCGGCGCGTAGAGCTTGGCGGCGCCGTCGGCCAGCGAGGTATAGTTCGAGCGCCCCGATTCCGCGATGGCCACCAGGTCGGCCATGCGATGCAGCGAGGTATCCTCGCCCACCGCCGTGGCGCGGATGGTGAGCGGGCCGGTCAGGTTGACCTCGCCCGCCGACACGGGCGTGCCCGGCCCGGCATAGACCGGCAGCGTCTCGCCGGTCAGCAGCGAGCGGTCGAGCTCCGACTGGCCGGTGACGATCTCGCCATCGACCGGCATTCGCCCGCCGGGGCGCACGCGGATCAGGTCGTCCAGCGCCAGCGCGGCGGCGGCGACCTCCTCCTCGGTGCCGTCCTCGCGCAGCCGCCAGGCACGCGGCACTTCGAGTGCGGCCAGCTCCTGCGCCGCCGAGCGCGCCACCGCGCGGGTGCGATAGTCGAGATAGCGCCCCGCCAGCAGGAAGAAGGTCAACGCCAGCGCCGCGTCGAAATAGGCGTGCTTGCCGGAAAGCGCGGTCTCCCAAAGCGAGGTGACCAGCGCCAGCACGATGGCCAGCACGATCGGCACGTCCATGTTCAGCCGCTTGTGCTTGAGTGCGGACCAGGCATTGACGAAGAAGGGCTGCGCGGAAAAGCCGATGGCCGGAAAGGCGATGGCGGCGGAAATCCAGTGGAACATGTCGCGCGTGGCGTCCGTCGCCCCCGACCAGACCGACACCGACAACAGCATCACGTTCATCGAGGCGAAGCCCGCCACCGCCAGCCGCATCAAAA
>DOIS01000009.1 GCA_003511785.1 Paracoccaceae bacterium | reverse complement strand
CCGAGGCCGCGCGGGCCGAGGCCGCGGCACGGGCGGCCGGCACCGCGCGCGGCAAGGCCGAAGAGGCGTTGCCGCCCTTGCGCGAGGAGGAGGCCGTCGCCGCGGCAATCCTGCAACGGCTGGCGGTGCAGCGCGACGCGCTCAGCGACCAGGAGGCCCGCGCGCAGGAGACCATCCGCACGCTGGAGCGCCGCATCGAGCAACTGGCCCGCGACATCGAGCGCGAGAGCGGGTTGAACCGCGACGCGGGCGAGACCATCGAGCGGCTGGAGTGGGAAGCGCGCGAACTGGACAAGGCGGGCGAGGGCCATGACGCGCGGCTGGCCGAGGCAGCGGAAGCCGCGCGCGAGGCGGCTGCCGTGTTGCAGGACCGCGAAAGCCGGCTCAGCGAGGCGACCGAGGACGTGGCCCGCCTGGCCGCGCGGCACCAGTCGGCCCAACGGCTGGTGGCCGACAATCGCAAGATGCTCGACCGCTCCGAGGGCGAGGAGCGCAAGGCCCGCGCGGCGGTCGAGGAGGCGCGCGCCACGCTCGCCCGTTCGGCCGAGACGATGAGCCGCGCGCAAGCGGAGGAGACCGAGGCCCAGGCCCGGGCCGAGGCGGCCGAAAAGGCGCTGGCCGAGGCCGATACTGCCCGCACCGACACCCAGGCGCGCGAGGCCGAGGCCCGGGCGCAACGCTCCGCCGCCGAGGGCGAGGTCGGCGCCCTGCGCGCCGAGGTGACCGCGCTGGCCAAGCTGGTGGCGCGGGACACCGCTGAGGGCGGGCAGGTGATGGACCTGCTGCGCGTCGCGCCGGGCTACGAGAAGGCGCTGGGTGCCGCGCTGGCCGACGATCTGCGCGCGCCGGTGGTGGCCACTGACGGCCCCTCGGGCTGGGTCGAGATCGCCGGCTACGACCACGACCAGCCATTGCCCGACGGGGTCGAACCGCTGGCCTTGCATGTCTCCGGCCCGGAGGTTCTGAGCCGCCGCATCGGACAGATCGGCTTGGTCGAGCCGGAGCAGGGCGCACGGCTGCAACCGCTGTTGTGCCCAGGCCAGCGCCTGGTTTCGACCGAGGGCGACCTATGGCGCTGGGACGGGTTCCGCGCCTGGGCCGAGGACGCCCCCAGCGCAGCGGCGCTGCGGCTGGAGCAGATGAACCGGCTGGAGGCGCTCAAGCAGGAGATGGAGCGCGCCAGCGTCAGTGCCGACGGCGCCCGCGCCGCGCATGAGGCGCTGAGCCGGCAATTGGCCGAGGTGACCGAGACCGACAAGGTCGCCCGCGCCGACCGCCGCGCCGCCGACCAGGCCGTGGCCGAGGCCGCCCGCGCCCTGAGCCGGGCCGAGGCGGACCGCAACCTGGCCCAGGGCCGGATGGAGAACCTGTTGCTCGCCGTCACGCGCCATCGCGAGGACGCGCTGGCCGCCCGCACGCAGCTGCGCGAGGCCGAGGTGGCGCTGGCCGAGCTGGGCGACCTGGACAGCGCCCGCGCGGGTGTCGAGGAGATCAAGCAGACGGTCGAGGCCGCGCGCATCACAATGATGACCCGCCGCTCGCACCATGACGAACTCAAGCGCGAGGGCGAGGCGCGCACCCGCCGCGCCCAGGAGGTCACCAAGGAAATCAGCGGCTGGCGCCACCGCCTTCAGACCGCCGAGACGCGCATCGCCGAACTGGGCGAGCGCAAGACCGCCTCGGAAACCGAACTGGCCGAGGCCGGCGCCGCGCCGGCCGAGATTGCCGCCAAACGCGACGAGCTGGCCGGTTCCATCGCCCAGGCCGAGGCGCGCAAGGCTGCAGCGACAGACGCGCTGGCCCAGGGCGAGGCCAGCTTGCGCGAGGCGGTGCAGACCGAGCGCGAGGCCGAGCGGCTTGCCTCGGAGGCGCGCGAGGCTCGCGCCCGGGCCGAGGCACGCAGCGAGGCGGCGCGCGAGACCGTGGCCCAGGCCGCCGAGCGCATCGGCGAGGACAGCCAGGTCACGCCGAACCAGCTTCTCGCCCGACTTGACGTGAACCCCGACGCCATGCCGGATGCCGAACATCTCGAGGCCGATCTCAACCGCCTGAAACGGCAGCGCGACGCGCTGGGCGCGGTAAACCTGCGCGCCGAGGAAGACGCGCGCGAGGTGCAGGAGGAGTTCGACACCCTGACCCGCGAGAAGGCCGACCTGGAAGAGGCGATCAAGACCCTGCGCAGCGGCATTGCCAGCCTCAACCGCGAGGGACGCGAACGCCTGCTGACCGCCTTCGAGCAGGTCAACAGCAATTTCACCATGCTGTTCCGGCATCTCTTCGGTGGGGGCGACGCGAATCTCGTGATGGTCGAAAGCGACGATCCGCTCGAGGCCGGGCTCGAGATCATGTGTCAGCCGCCGGGGAAGAAGCTCTCGACCCTGTCGCTTCTCTCGGGGGGCGAGCAGACGCTCACCGCGCTGTCGCTGATCTTTGCCGTGTTCCTGGCCAACCCGGCGCCGATCTGCGTGCTGGACGAGGTGGACGCGCCGCTCGACGATGCCAACGTGACCCGGTTCTGCGATCTGCTGGACGAGATGTGCCGCCAGACCGACACGCGGTTTCTTATCATCACCCACCACGCGGTCACCATGAGCCGTATGGACCGGCTGTTTGGTGTCACCATGGCCGAGCAGGGGGTGTCGCAACTGGTCTCGGTCGATCTCAAGAAGGCCGAGGCGATGGTCGCCTGATGCGAAACGGGCCCGCGGAGGGCGGGCCCGTAACATCGCTCTGCGTTGGCAGGCGCCTCAGTTCATGTCGGCGTCCATCCGCATCCCGACCCGGCTGCGGTCGAACTCGGGGGCGGCTTTCAACTGCTCCTCGGTGGCGCGGACCACGACGAAGAAGTCGTCCTCGTCATTGCCGTCGCGCACCAGCACCAGCTCGTCCATGTTGATGGCGACGGTATGCTCGCCGATGCCCAGGAAACCGCCGACATCCAGCAGGATGGAGCGCGTCTGACCATCGGCCGAGATCAGGATGTCGCCCACGTCGCCGATGTTCTCCCACTCGAGGCTGTCCTCGGTATAGGTGGCGGTCATGTCGATTTCGCCCTCGGCGCCATAGACATATTTGCCGATCAGGTCCGTGGCCAGGATCGTGTGCCCGCCCATCGTGCCCGAGTCGAGGAAGGTGCCCGATCCGGCGGTCATGGTCTCGGTCTGCATCTCGGCCTCGGGGGTCAGGTCGCCCGCTTCCTCGGCCATCTCGTCGGTGGCCTCGTCCGCGGCCTGCGCCGTGCTCTCGGCTGCGTTCTCCGCCGCGCGTTCGGTATCCTCGGCGGTGTTCTCAAGGGCCTGTTCCGCATCTTCGGCGGTGTTCGCGATGGCCTGCCCGGCATCCTCGGCAGTGTTCTCGAGGACCTCGCCCGCGGATTGCGCGGTATCCTCGATCGCCTCGCCCGCCTGGGCCGCGTCATTCTGCAACTTCTCGGTCGCGGTTTGCTCGGTGGTGTCCGCTGCGAAGGCCATGCTGCCCGCCAGAACGAGGGCGGTGGTGGTCAGAAGGGTTTTCATTTTTCTTCTCTCCGATCAAAGGGGAAGCCGCCGTTCCGGCGGTCCCGGCACGACGCCTCAAAGCGCCGCAGTGGCTTTTGAACCCGGAAGTCGAAGAAAAGTTCCCGCCGTCAGAGCCGGCCCAGCAATTCCGGCGTGGGCCAGGCATCCGCCGGCAGGCCGAGCCGGGCCTGTTCGGCCTGAACCGCCGCCCGCGTGCCCGCCCCAAGGATGCCGTCGATGCCGCCAACGTCATATCCGCGCGCGGCCAGCTTGCGCTGCAACTCCTTCATCTGCGGCCCCGAAAGGCCGGGATCGGGGTTGCCCGCGTCATAGACCGGGGCACCCTCCAGCCTGGTGGCGAAATAGGCCGCCGTCACCACGTAGGTGAAGCTCTGGTTCCACTCGAAATAGACCCGGAAATTGGGATAGGCGAGGAAGGCCGGCCCCTTGTGCCCTTGCGGCAGGATCAGCGAGGCCATCATGTCACCGGACGCGAGTGCGCCGTCGCGCGCGGCCACGCCAAGGGCCTGCCATTCGGACACCGATTTCTGAACATCCAACCCGCTTTGCGTCCAGTCCATCCCGCCCGGCACGTCCACCTCCTGCAACCAGGGCTCTCCCGCGCGCCAACCCAGGTGCGAAAGCATCTTGCCGCCCGAGACCAGCGCATCGGGCACCGAGGTCTTGAGGCTCACCTGCCCGTCGCCATTGGCATCGACGCCGTTCTCAAGAATGTCGGTGGGCAGCATCTGCACCATGCCGATCTCGCCCGCCCATGCGCCGGTCGTCGTGGCCGGGTCGAAGGCGCCGCGCGCATAAAGCTCCAGCGCGGCGAAGACCTGCGGGCGGAACAACTCGGGCCGGCGGCAGTCATGGCTGAGCGTGACCAGCGCGTCGAGGGTGTTGAAATTGCCCTGGTACCCGCCGTAATCAGTCTCGAACGCCCAGAAGGCCAGCAGGACCCCGCGCGAAACGCCGTACTCCGCCTCGATCCGGTCGAAGATGCCCGCGTGTCTTTCCGCCATGCGCCGGCCTTTGTCGATCCGGTTCCGCGAGATCAGGTGCCGCGAGAAGTCGATGAACGGCTTCTGGAACACGCCCTGCGCGCGGTCGGCGTTCAGTACCTTCTGATCCTGGCGCACGGTCCTGAAGAAGGCATCCACCGTGCTTGCGTCATGGCCTCGGGACACGGCCTCCTCCTTCAGCCCGGCGACGAAGCCGGAGAAGGTGCCGCCGCATCGGGCGAAGAGAGGGGACGCCGCGACGAAGGCGGCGGCGGTCAGGGCAATCAAGCGCATGAAATAACGGTCCTTTGAAATCGGGTTCGGGATCAGGTTAGCGGCAGCGCCGACAGGATCGCAATGCCCAAGCAGACCGCCAGAAGCAACCGCCAGACCCGCCAGAGCAGGCGAACCGCCGCCGAGACATCATCGGCCCCGATCGCACGCCGGCCCTCGGGGTGGACGAAGGGGAAGTCCTGCATCCGCCCATCATAGCTGCGCGGCCCGGCCAGCGCCACGTCCAGCGCGCGCGCGGCGGCGGCCTCGGGCCAGCCGGCATTGGGCGACCGGTGGCGGCGCGCGTCGGTTGCGATGGCGCGCCAATGGCGCAAATGTCCGGTCAGCACCGCGATGGCCAGCCCGGTCAGGCGCGCGGGTACAAGGTTCAGCAGGTCGTCCAACCGTGCCGCCGCCCAGCCGAACCGGGCATAGCGCGCGTTGCGATAGCCGATCATGCTGTCGGCGGTGTTCACGACCTTGTAGAGCAGGAGGCCCGGCAGGCCTCCCAGCAGGAACCAGAAGGCCGGGGCGACAACCCCGTCGCTGAGGTTCTCGGCCGCGCTTTCGATCGCCGCGCGGGCGACCTGCGGCTCGGTCATCTCGGCGGTGTCGCGGCTCACGATCATGGCGACGGCGGCGCGACCCGCGTCCAGCGAGCGGCGCAAGGCAACCGCCACCGCCTCGACATGCTGGACCAACGACCGCTGCGCGAGCAGAATCGCCGCGCCCAGAAACTCGACCAGCGGCGACAGCTGAGCCAGCGCCCAGCCGAGCCCAACGGCCCCGGTTGCCAGAAAGAGTACGGCAGCCACGCCTTTCGCACGCTGCGCCGCGCTCCGGTTCAACGCACGGTCCAGCGCGCCCACGGCCCGGCCCAGCAGAACGGCCGGATGCGGCACCCGCGACCAGAGCCATGCCGGCTCTCCCAGCGCGGCGTCCAGCAGCAGGGCCGCCACCAGCAGCGCGGCGGTCACAAGGCAGCCTCGAGCTGGTCCCAGCCCCGCGCGGGCGGCAGACCCAGCCGCAGCAGCCGGTCGGAATAGGGGAACACCCGACTCCAGACGTGATGCCGGGCCAGTCGATTCTGCCAGCCTTCCGCGTCCGGCACCTCGTAGAAGCGAAACAGGTCGGTGCCACCCGCCAGCCGCGCCCCGCGCGCCAGCACGAGCGCATCCAATCGCCGGGCGTCGCGCGCCAACCGCGCCCGCGTCGCCTCGGTCCAGTCGCGGTCGGCCAAGGCGCGTCTGCCGATCTCGAGCGCGGGTCCCGAGACCGGCCACGGCCCCAGCAGCGCCGCCAGCGCGGCGAGG
>DOIS01000238.1:2390-2586 GCA_003511785.1 Paracoccaceae bacterium | reverse complement strand
TCGAGCGACTTGATGTCCTTCAGGAGCTTGTGCTCATGGCCCAGCAGATCGTCGGTGACGCGGTCGATCTGGGCCTGGATCTCCTCGAAGCGCGCGGTGAACTTGGCAAAGGGCGCGGCGCGGCCCAACAGCTTCTCCCACCAGGACCGTTCGCGGCGCACGTCCAACTCGCTGACGGAAAAGCCGCGGATCGTGG
>DOIS01000238.1:0-2068 GCA_003511785.1 Paracoccaceae bacterium | reverse complement strand
GAAAAGCCGCGGATCGTGGTGACGATGTCGCGCAAGGAGTCGCCCGCCGGCCCCACGTCCTTGTTGCGCACATCGGCCAGCATGGCCTGGCTGATCTCCTGCAACTCGGCCTGCGCGGCCGAGCCGAAGCTGACAATCGAGCCGGTGTCGCTCAGGTTCAACTCGTCCATGCGTCGGCGGATCTCGGCGCCCACCGCCGGTTCGGCCTTCTCCAGCGGCACGATCTCGCGCCCCGGTTCGGGCAGTTCGGTGGCGGTCACGTCCTCGACCATCTTCTGGCTGGCCTCGGCCTTCTGGCGAACGCTGTCTGACATGGGAAATCCTCGTGGTGAAATGGCATCAATCCAGGCGCACGCCCTCGCGGTGCAGGCGCTCGCGCAGCACCTCGATCTCGACGGTCAGGTCGCTGCGGTCGTCCAGCAGCATCTTTTGCGTGCGGGCGGCGAAATTCTCTTCCAGGTCGTCGAGCAGCGCGGCGTAATCGGCGCGCGCCTGCGCGTCGCGGGTGCGGGCGTAAAGCTCGGCGAATTTCACCGTCGCGTCGCGCGCGCCCGAGAGATAGACGGTCATGTACTTGCGCGCCTGGGTCAGGTCGCGCGGGTCTTCCTCGACCCGGCGGAACATCTTGCGCGCGGTGGCCTGGAACTGCTCGACCCGGGTTTCCAGCCGGCGGTCGCCGGCGCGCGCGATCGCCGCCGACATGTCCGACAGCGCGGCCTCGGCCTCGTCCACCACGCGGGCCACGCGGTCCTGCTGGAAGCGGTCCACCCCGCCTATGCCCTTGTCGCGCATCGGGTCGATGCCGAAGGCCACGGCATGCAGCCCGGTGGTCACCAGCCCGAAGAGCGCGGGCGCGAGGTAGAGCGCCGGATCGCTCGCGCCGGTGGCCTCGCCCAGCCCGTATTTGAACGCGGCCATGCCGACACCGATCCCGGCCAGCAGGCTGGCCGCCATCTTGCGCGGAAAGGCCGGGCGGCGGGCCACCTTGCGGCCTGCCCAGGCGGCCTCGGCGCGCAGCCCCTCGCGCAACAGCCAGGCCGAGAGCGTCAGCACCCCGGCCGCCGCCAGCCCCAGGGTCAGGCCGATGGCGCCATCGCCCAGCGAGATGAAGACCAGCGGAATGGCCGGCACGAACATCACGTTCGACCGCGCGCCGGCGGGGTCGGCGCGGGCGCCCTCGTAGCCGCTCTTGGGCGGCGGCGCGTCCTCCCCGCCGGGGCTGTATTTTCCACCGAACCGTTGCGCCATGGGCCTCAAAGCCCCCCGATCGCGCCGGTGGTGACGCCGAACATCACCACCAGGAGCGCCGCATAGGCCAGTTTCTGTATCCCGTTCGGTGTCATCCGACCCCCGTTGCCACCCCGCGCGGGCGGGCGCGCCATGTCCTGGCCCGCCACCCATATCCCGCGCAAGATTGACAGCAGGAAGACGGCAATGGCAACGGCCAGCGCCAAGATTCCGAGAAAAAAAAGAAATCTGCCCATCCTGCGCTCCTGCCGCCAAGATAGGCATCGCCGCGCCGCTGCGCTAGGGGCCGCGCGCTGCGCCTGCGTTCCCGTCGCAGGCTGCCTGCCGCGCGCGCCTCCCGGCCTCTTGCGGCCCCGTGCAGGGCGTCTGGTGCTTCCCCCGTCTTCCTCTTGCCGAAAATACTTCCGCCGGAGGCATGGCGCGCAGCGCCATTCAGCCCGGGTTGCGGCGGGATGAACGGGACGGAAAACGCGCGGAGGGCCTGTAAGCCGGATTCTGTCCATGGCGGGCCATGACCCGCCACCGGGCGACCATTCCTCTGGGCCACGCGTTGCCGCGCGCCTCAAGCTGCCAACCCGACCCCTCTCGGCTGAAGCGGGCCTAGCGGCGGTATCCCCCGAGGGGGACCGGCCCGCGCGGGGGTCCTATTCGGCATTGCTCCCGGTGGGGCTTGCCGTGCCGCCCCTGTTGCCAGGGGCGCGGTGGGCTCTTACCCCACCGTTTCACCTTTGCCCTGCACGCAGGGTAGTCTGTTTTCTGTGGCGCTCTCCGTCGGACCCGGCGGACAGATCCGCCCGGCCCGCCCGGGCGTTACCCGGCA
>DOIS01000388.1:4265-15181 GCA_003511785.1 Paracoccaceae bacterium | reverse complement strand
CCGTGATCGGTGCCCAGCAGGTGCTTGAGAAAATACTCGTGCCCCTTGCCCGAGGAACCCAGCAGGTTCGACCGCCACACGAAGAGGTTGCGCGGCCAGTTCTCGGGCGCGTCCGGGTCCTCGCAGGCCATCTCCAGTTCACCGGATTTGAGCTGTTGCGCGACATAGGCGGGGATTTCCATCCCGGCCTCCTTCGCGGCCTTCGCCACCTCCAGCGGGTTGGTCTTGAGTTGCGGGGCCGAGGGCAGCCAGCCCATCCGCTCGGCGCGGATGTTGTAGTCGATCAGGGAGATGTCCCAATCGCCCTCGGGCGCGGTGGGCGAGAGGATCTCGCTCGCCTCCAGCGTCTCATAGCGCCACTGGTCGGTATGGGCATACCAGGCACTGGTGGAGTTCATGTGCCGCGGCGGGCGGCCCCAGTCCAGCGCGAAGGCCAAGGGTGCCCAGCCGGTCTGCGGGCGCAGCTTTTCCTGGCCCACGTAATGCGCCCAGCCGCCGCCGGATTGACCCACGCAGCCGCACATCACCAGCATGTTGATGACGCCGCGATAGTTCATGTCCATGTGATACCAGTGGTTCATCGCCGCCCCGATGATGACCATGGCTTTGCCCTGGGTCTTCTCGGCGGTGTCGGCGAATTCGCGGGCCACATGGGCGATCTTGTCGGCGGGAACGCCGGTGATCTTCTCGGCCCAGGCGGGCGTGCCCGGCACGTCCTCGTCATAGGAGGTGGCGACCCATTCGCCGCCCAAGCCCCGGTCGAGGCCATAGTTGGCGCAGAACAGGTCGAAGACCGTGGTGACCAGCACCTCGCCCTCGGCGGTCTGCACGCGCTTGACCGGGATGTTCTTGGTCAGCACGTCGGGCCGCGTGTCGCCCGTCGTGAAGGCCTCGGTGGCTGCGCCGCCGAAATAGGGGAAATCGACGCCGCAGACCTCGTCGTGGTCGTCGTCGAGGATCAGCGACATCTTCAGCCGCGTATCCTTGCCGGCGGCCTTCTCCTCGAGGTTCCATTTGCCCTTCTCGCCCCAGCGATAGCCGATCGCGCCGTTGGGCGAGACCAGCTCCTTGGTGGCCTCGTCGATGGCGACGGTCTTCCACTCGGGGTTGTTCTCTTCGCCCAGCTTGCCGTCGAGATCGTCGGCGCGCAGGAAGCGGCCCGGCACCAGGCGGCCGTCGGTCTCGTCCAGCCGCACGAGCATCGGCATGTCGGAATACTTGCGGCAGTAATCCTCGAAATACTCTGCCTGACGATCGAGATGGAACTCGCGCAGGATGACATGGCCGAAGGCCATGGCCAGCGCCGCGTCGGTGCCCTGTTTCACGTTCAGCCAGACATCGGCGAACTTGGACGCCTCGGAATAGTCCGGGCAGATCACCGCCGACTTGGTGCCCTTGTAGCGCACCTCGGTATAGAAATGCGCGTCCGGCGTGCGCGTCTGCGGCACGTTCGAGCCCCAGAGCAGCAGGTAGCTGCTGTTATACCAGTCGGCCGATTCCGGCACGTCGGTCTGTTCGCCCCAGGTTATCGGCGAGGCGGGCGGCAGGTCGCAATACCAGTCGTAGAAGGACATGCAGACGCCGCCCATCAGGCTGAGATAGCGCGAGCCGGCGGCATAGCTGACCATCGACATCGCGGGGATCGGCGAGAAGCCGAAGATGCGGTCGGGCCCGTAGGTCTTGGCGGTATAGGCGTTGGCGGCGGCCGTGATCTCGGTCGCCTCGTCCCAGGTGGCGCGGACGAAGCCGCCGGTGCCGCGCTTGGCGGTGTAGGAGGCGCGCAGAACCGGGTCGCTCTGGATCGCGGTCCAAGCCTCGATGGGCGTCCGGGTCTTGCGCATCTCGCGCCAGATCTTCATCAGGCTGCCGCGCACGAGCGGGTTCTTCACCCGGTTCGCGGAATAGAGATACCAGCTGTAGGAGGCGCCGCGGGCGCAGCCGCGCGGCTCGTGGTTGGGCAGGTCGGGGCGCGTGCGCGGGTAATCCGTCTGCTGCGTCTCCCAGGTGACGATGCCGTTCTTGACGTAGATCTTCCAGGAACAGGACCCGGTGCAGTTCACCCCGTGGGTCGAGCGCACCACCTTGTCGTGACGCCAGCGGTTTCTGTAGGTGTCTTCCCAGGCCCGGTCCTCGTTGGTGACCTGGCCGTAGCCGTTCGAGAACTCTTCCAACTTGTTCGAGCGGAGGAAGTTCAGTCTGTCGAGCAGGTGGCTCATCTCAAACTCTCCAAGGGGTTGGTGGCTGCGCGCCACAGCCGGGGCGGCGCGCAGAGGATCATGGTTTTCAGCAGGGCACAGGCGCGTTCTTGCGGCTGTAGAAGGCCCAGGTGATCACGGTGCAGAGCACGTAGAAGATCGCGAACCCGTAGAGCGCCGCGGCGGGGCCGCCGGTCATGTCGATCGAGGTGCCGTAGAACTTCGGGATGAAGAAGGCGCCGTAGGCGCCGATGGCCGAGGTGAAGGCGATGATCGCGGCGCTCTCGCGCTCGATCGTGCGCTGCGACTGGGTTTCGTCGAGGCCGGGCTCGAGGCGCGGGATTTCCTGTTTCATGATCGACGGGATCATCTGGAAGGTCGAGGCATTGCCCACGCCGGTCAGGAAGAACAGCGCCATGAAGCAGGCGAAGAAGCCCCAGAAGTTGCCCGCGCTGTCACCCAGCGGCAGGAAATAGACCACGCCCAGCACCGCTGCGATCATGCCCAGGAACACCCAGAAGGTGACGCGGCCGCCGCCGAACTTGTCCGAGACCCAGCCCGTGGCCGCCCGGCTCAGCGCGCTGACAAGCGGGCCGAGGAAGGCGAATTTCAGCGCGTCCACCTCGGGGAACTGCGTCTTCATCAGCAGCGGGAAGCCCGCCGCATAGCCGATGAACGACCCGAAGGTGCCGATATAGAGGATGCACATGATCCAGTTGTGGCGACGCTTGAGGATCGACATCTGCTCGCCCAGCGTGGCCTTGGCATCCGCGATGTCGTTCATGCCGAACCAGGCGGCGATGGCGCCGACGATCAGGAAGGGCACCCAGATGAAGCCGGCGTTCTGCAGGAAGAGCTGGCCGCCGTCGCTGAGTTGCTGCGGCTCACCGCCCAGGGCACCGAACACGCCCATTGTGATGACGACCGGCACGACGAATTGCATGACCGACACGCCCAGGTTGCCCAGGCCCGCGTTCATGGCCAGCGCCTGGCCCTTGACCTTCTTGGGGAAGAAATAGGCGATATTGGCCATGGAGGAGGCGAAGTTGCCGCCGCCGAAGCCGCAAAGCAGCGCTAGGATCAGGAAGGTGGCATAGGAGGTGTCGGGGTCCTGGATCGCAAATCCGATGCCGAGCGCCGGCAGCAGCAGCGATGCGGTGGAAATCGCGGTCCATTTGCGGCCGCCGAAAATCGGGATCATGAAGCTGTAGAAGATGCGCAACGTGGCGCCCGAGAGGCCCGGCAGCGCCGCCAGCCAGAACCGCTCGCCCACCGAGAAGTCGAAGCCGATGGCGGGCATCTTGGCCACGACGACCGACCAGACCATCCAGACCGAGAAGGCCATCATCAGGTTGGGGATCGAGATCCAGAGGTTGCGGTTGGCGATGGCGCGGCCCTGGCTTTCCCAGAACTGCGGGTCTTCGGGGCGCCAGTCCGTCAGCACGTGACGGCTCTGCGCGGTGCGGGTGTCGGTGATTGCCATGGGTTTGGTCCCTTCGGTGGCAGGTTTTATGGAAGTGGCGCGGCCAGGTCTCTCGCGACCCGGCCGGCCAATGGGTCATTCGGCGGGGGTCTGCCCGGCTTTCGGGGTCAGCCGCGCCAGCGCGCTGCACAGATCGTCGAGGTCGCGGAACCGGGCGGTGACGGTCAGCCCGTCGCCCTTTTCGGCCAGTGTGACGCGCGAGCCTTCGAAGATACGGGCCAGGTCGTCCTCGGCCTCCTTCTTGCGCGCGGCCTCGGCGGCGATGGCCTGGTCCACGGAACTCAGCACGTATTCCTCGTCAAAGCCGCCCTCGGGCTCCTTCAGCCAGAAGAAGCACACCACGCAGGAAATCAGGGCGCCCGTGGCGATGATGAAGAAGAAGGTCGAGGCATCGACGAACATGAACACGAACAGGTAGAAGACCGCGCCCACGTTACCGTAGGCCCCCGCCATGCCGGCGATCTGGCCGGTGACGCGGCGCTTGATCGACGGGATGATTCCGAAGGTCGCGCCTTCCGCGCCCTGCACGAAGAACGAGCAGGCGATGGTGATCGCGATGGCGATGATCAGCGGCCAGGAGCTGTTCAGCAGCCCCATCAGCACAAAGCCGATGGCGATGCCCAGCATGTAGGCAAGCATCACGAAGCGGCGGTTGCCCATCCGGTCCGAGACCAGCCCGCCCATGGGACGCGCGACCAGGTTGATGAAGGCGAAGGACGCCGCGATCAGGCCGGCCGTGACCGGCGTCAGACCCCAGGTTTCCTGGAAGAAGAAGGGCAGCATCGACACCACGGCCAGTTCCGCACCGAAATTGGCGAAATAGGTCGTGTTGAGCGCGGCGACCGAGCTGAACGGATACTTGTCGTCCTCGGGGATGCCCTTGCGCAGCAGAGGCAAGTTCACCCGCAGCACCTGCCAGACCTGATAGACCACCATGATGGCGATGGAGGCATAGCAGATCCCGGCCACGAAGCCGTCGATATAGCCCATCATCTGCACCCGGTAGACCAGGATCGACAGGATACCGATCAGCGGCACGGTGAAGATCACCAGCAGGACCAGGTCCTTGTAGGTGGACACTTCCAGCGCGCCGGACTTGCGGGCCTTCTTGTGGGTGTCGGCGGTGGGGCCGTCGGTGATGGCGAACCAGTAGAACACGCCGTAGGCGGCCATGATGACGCCCGAGAGCGCGATGGCATAGCGCCAGCCATCCTCGCCGCCGAACATGGTCAGCGCGATGGTGGGCATGGTCATCGCCGCGGCGGCCGAACCGAAATTGCCCCAGCCGGCATAGAAGCCCTCGGCAAAGCCGATGTCGCGCGGCTTGAACCAGAGCGCGGTCATGTGGATGCCCACGACGAAACCCGCACCGACCGACGACAGGACCAGACGCGAGACGAAGAGCTGCACCTTGGTATCGCCGAAGGCGAAGAACAGGGTGGGCACGGCCATGGTGACCATCAGCACCGAGAACACCCGGCGTGGGCCCCAGTGATCCAGCGCCATGCCCACGAGGATGCGCGCCGGAATGGTCAGCGCCACGTTGGCGATGGCGAAGAGGCGGATGTCGTCCTTTGTCAACCAGTCGACGGAGGCCAGCATCGAGGACGCCAGCGGCGCCATGTTGAACCAGACGTAGAAGGTGATGAAGAAGGCGATCCAGGTCAGGTGGAGCGCCCTGATGGCCGGGTCCTGGACCCGGACGAGACGTGAGATTTTCATTGTTCCGTGTCCCTTGGTCTTATTCGGCCGCCTGCGTCTGGGATGCAGGGACATGTGTCGGGATGATCAGGATCGGGCACTTGGCACGCCGCGCCAGAAAGGCCGAGACCGACCCAAAGGTCATGTGGTCAAACTCTTCGGCGATTGCATCCAGGCGCTTGGTGATAAAACCCAGCCGACCGTTGTCGGGCTGGTGGCTGTGGCGCGCCATGACCAGAAGGTCGGGCCGGCGCTCCTCGGTGGCGCGCAGGATCATCTTGCGTGCGTCGCCCTCGGCCAGCACGACCGTGGCCTCGAAGCCTTGCGCCACCAGCTCGGCGGCAGCCGCCTCGACGCCCGCCTTCTGTTCCTGATACTGCTCGTTGAACAACTCGTCGGCATCCGCCGTGGCGCTGCCGATATCCTCGACCACCGAGACCAGCGTGATGGCGGGCCGCAGCGACCCGAACATTCGCTGGATTGCGTCCAGCGCGATCCGCGCATTGCGCGAATGGTCGTAAGCCAGCATGATTTCCATCGGTATTCCTCCGTTCTCGCCCCCAATCGGACCGGGGCGGGGGTGCGCGTTTGATCCCACATGCGCGATGGGACCCGTCGGAGGATTTGATCTGAATCAACGGATCACGCCGGGAGGGCCAAAACATTTTGCCGTCATATCAATGTCTCGCCTTCGTCCGGCATGGATCAAACGACCACCTCGGACCGCGCATTCGGACGAGCGAAAGACCGCAGATCAATACTTGATATTTATCAAGTGACCTGCGATGCTGTGCCCATGCCTGAACGCTATCATGACGAGATTCGCCGCCTGCCGCTGTTTTCGGATCTCAGCGACGAGAGTTTCATCAGCCTGCTGCAAGGCGCCTATGTGCAGAATTTCCCGCCCCAGATCACCCTGATCGACGAGGGCGATACCAGCGATTTCCTCTATATCCTGGTGTCCGGCGCGGTCGAGATGTTCTCGACCTGGAACGGGCGCGAGACCTCGATGGACACGATCCGTCCCGTCACGACCTTCATTCTGGCCGCCACGGTCAAGGACGCGGTCTATCTCATGTCCGCGCGCACGGTCGAGAAAAGCCGCCTGATTCTTCTGCCCAGCGAAAACGTGCGCCGCATCTTCGAGACCGACGCCACCTTTGCCAAGTGCATCGTGACCGAACTGGCCCAAGGCTATCGCAGCATCGTCAAGACCAGCAAGGAGCTCAAGCTGCGCACCTCGCTGGAGCGGCTGGCCAACTACCTGCTGCGCGAACAGGCGCGCGGCGGCGGCGGGGCGGCGGAATTCGACCTGCCCATGGAAAAGCGGCGGCTTGCCTCCTATCTCGGGATGGCGCCGGAGAATCTCAGCCGCGCCTTCAAGGCGTTGCAGCCCTACGGGGTCGAGGTCGCGGGCAGCCGGATCACCATCAATGACGAGGCGGACCTGCGCGCCTTCGCGAAGCCTTCTCCGCTGATCGACGACGCAAGCATCTGAGGGAGACCCACATGACCGAGAAAATGCCCGGCGCCGCCGGAGACCTGGCCGAACAGCACCCCGACATCTGGCGCGCCTATGCCGACCTGGGCCAGGCCACCGCCGATTGCGGCCCGCTCAGCGACCGGGAGAAACGACTGGTCAAGCTGGCGCTCGCCATCGGCGCGGGCTCGGAAGGGGCGGTGCATTCGCATCCCCGCCGTGCCCAGGACGAGGGGATCGAGGGCGAGGCGCTGATGCAGGTCGCCATGCTGGCCATCGGTCCGCTGGGCTTTCCCCGGGCGGTCGCGGCCAAGACCTGGATCGAGGATTTGTCGAAGTGACACACCGGCCCGCCCGGAGCGGGCCGCAACCCGGGACTTGAGGGAAGCGCGCCTGCCTGCTCCGCTCGGTCCCGGGCGACATTCGGCGGAGGGTGGCCTTCGCCCCCGGCGCGCCAGACGGGATCACTCACCGCGCGTCTCCTTGCCCCGGGGCAGGGTCGAGGACAGGTTCACCCCGATCTGGTCGCCCAGTTTCTGCATCGCGGGCAGTTGCACCGCCATGTCCATGATCGCCTCGACGGTCTGGCCCACCGGGTTGCGCGACCCGGCCTCGTCCTCGCCGGTGCCGCTACCGCTGCCGCGCAGACCGGACAGATGGTTGATATGGATGCCCTGGATCTTCTCGGCGGGCTTGACCATCTCGGCCAGGATGCGCGGCAGCGCCTCCAACCGGGCCTTTTCCAGCTCCATCGCCACCAACGCCTCGGAACGCGCGTTCTCGGCCTCGATCCGGGCGCGGGCGGCCTCGGCGCGGGCCAGTTCCACCGCCTTCTCGGCCTCGGCGCGGCGGGCGGCGGTCTTGTCGGCCGCCGTGGCCGCGTCGCTTTCGGCGGCGATGCGGGCGCGGGTGGCGGCAGCCTCGGCCTGTTCCTGCGCGGCCAGCAGCGCCAGCGCCTTGCGCCGCTCGGCCTCGGCCATCTGGCGGGCGGTCTGCACCGCCTCGGCGGCGCGGGCGGCCTCGATCCGGGCGCCGTCGGCCTCGGCGCGGGCGCGGCTTTCCTCCTGGCTCTTTGCGGCGACCTGGATCGCGCGGTCCTGCTCGGCCAGGTCCAGCGCGCGCGCCTGGGCGATCTCGGCCTCGCGCAGGGCCTGCTCGCGGGCGATGTCGGCCGCGCGGATGTCCTGCTCCATGCGGATGCGGGCGGCCGCAGAGGCGCGTTCGCTCTCGGCCTTGCGGGCGGCGATCTCGGCCAGTTGCGCGGCTTGCAACGTCTCGATCTCCTGCGTCTGGGCGATCTGGGCGCGGCGTTCCTCGAGGTCGATCTCGAGCTTGCGGCGGCTGGCCTCCATTGCGGCGCGGCGCACGCTCACTTCGCTGTCGCTCTCGATCTCGGCGCGTTCCTTCTTCGAAGTGGCGATCACCTCGGCCAGCTTGCGCATCCCCACCGCGTTGAAGGCGTTGTTCTCGTCCAGCGCCGAAAACGGCGTCTGGTCCAGCGCGGTGAGCGACACGCTGTCGAGCTGCAGCCCGTAGCGTTCCAGTGGCTCGGCCAGGGCGCCGCGCACCTCGGCCACGAAGGCCGAGCGGTTCTCGTGCAGCTCGTCCATGGTCATGCGCGCGGCCACGGCGCGCAGCGCGTCGATCATCATCCCGTCGATCAGCGTGCGCAGCTCGTCGGGCTTGAACACGCGCCGGCCCAGGGTCTGCGCGGCCCGCGCGATGGCGTCAGGATCGGGGCGTACCGAAGCGTAGAACTCGGCGCCGACATCGACGCGCAGCCGGTCGCGGGTGATGAGCGCGGCCTCGCCCGAGCGGGCGACATGCATCGGGATGGTCTGCATGTTGACGGCGGTGATCTCGTGGAACCACGGCAGAGCGAGGGTGCCGCCGTCGATCACCACGCGACGCCCGCCGATGCCGGTGCGCACCAGCGCCACCTCGTTGGTGGCGCGGCGATAGAACCAGGCGGCCAGCGCCACGGCACAGGCCAAGAGGACTAGAACGAGAACGATCCAGCTGAGTGCGGACATGAGAGACCTCCGTTACTGGGAAAGCCCGTGCATCTCGCACAGGACATGGGACGACATGCCGCCATCCACGGGAAGGTTGATGCCGCGCATCCAGCGCGACATGTCGGAGAGCAGGAAGGCCACCGCCGGGGCAATGTCCTGCGGCGTGCCGGGGCGGTCCATGATGCGGGCGTCCTCTTCGGCGCGCGCGCCGAGCGTTTCGAGGAAATCGCCCAGGATCGGGGTCTCCACCGGGCCGGGCGAGACCGCGTTCATGCGGATGCCCCGCTCGCGCCAGGTCCAGCGGTTCTGCATGGTCCAGGCGATCAGCGCCTCCTTGGAGAAGAAATAGCTGCGCCCACCGGCCTCGGTGATCTGCCAGCGCGCGGCGAACTCGGCGGCGTCCTCCATGGCGACGGGCTCCGATGCGCGGATCGCCTCCACCGCCTGCGGCCAGCCGATGCCCGCCAGCGAGGCCAGGTTCACGATCGAGGCGCCATCGGCCAGCTTCGGCACCAGCCCCAGCGTCAGCCGCTTGAGCCCGAAGAGGTTGACCGCCAGCACCCGGTCGGCCGGGTGAGTGGGCGGCAGGCCCGCGATATTCGCCAGCCCGTCGATCCCCTCGGGCAGCATCTCGGCCAGCGCGTCGATGGTGCGCGGCTCGGAAAGGTCGGCGCGGTAGAATTCCTCGACATGGTCGAAACGCTTGGTCAGGTCCACGCCCAGCACGGTGGCGCCCATGGCAGAGCAAAGCCGCGCGGTTTCCAGCCCGATGCCCGAGGCCGAGCCGGTCACCACGATGGTCTTGCCGTCAAGCAGGCGGGGGGTGTGCGGTCCGTCATCAGAACACCGGCGGGTAGGGCCGGCCACCCCGGTCGAGGGTGATCCAGCGGGTTTCGGTGAAGGTTTCGACCGACCAGCGCCCGCCGTGACGGCCCAGCCCGCTGGCCTTGGTGCCACCGAAGGGCACGTGCGGCTCGTCGTTCACCGACGAGCAGTTGACGTGGCACATCCCGGTCTCGAGCCGCTCGGCCATGGCTAGGGCGCGGCCCTCGTCGGCGGTGATGATCCCGGCGCTCAGCCCGTATTCGGTGTCGTTGTTGAGCGCGATGGCCTCGGCGTCGGTCTTGAAGGGCACCACCACCGCCACCGGGCCGAAGGTCTCGTCGCGCCAGACGTCCATCTCGGGGGTGACATGGGTCAGGATCGTGGGCTCGACGAAGCGGCCCGAGACGCCGCCGCCCAGCACCGCCTTGGCCCCGCGCGCCAGCGCGTCCTCGATCTGGGCCTTGACGCGGGCGGCCTGGCGGTCGTTGATCAGCGGGCCGATCACGTTGCCCTCGTCGGCGGTGTCGCCCACGCGCAGCTTGGCCGCGCGCGCGGTGAAGCGGCGCAGGTACTCGGGATAGACGCTGTCCTGCACCAGCACCTTTTCCACCGACATGCAGATCTGACCCTGGTGCATGAAGGCGCCGAAGTTGGCGGCCTGGGTGGCGCGCTCCATGTCGGCATCCTCCAGCACGATCAGGCTGTCCTTGCCGCCTAGCTCGACGCAGGCCTTCTTGAGATGGGCGCCCGCCTTGGCGGCGATCTGGCGGTCCCACGGGCGTCGAGCCGGTAAACGAGATGCCCTTGACGCGCGGATTCTCGATCAGCTCGTCGCCCATCTCGGCCACCCGCTCACGCGAGCAAGTGACGACGTTGAACACGCCCGGCGGCAGGTCTGCGGCCTCGGCCAGTTCGGCGAAGAACAGCCCGCCGGCATAGGGCGTGTCCTCGGAGGGTTTGAGCACGATGGTATTGCCCGCGGCCAGCGGAAAGGCAAAGCCGCGCGCGGTCAGGATGCCCGGCATGTTCCAGGGCGAGATCACCGAGATCACCCCCATCGGCGCACGCACGGCGGTCGAGAACTTGCCATGCTCGGAGGGCATCACCTTGCCCAGCGGCTGAAAGCACTGGCCGGCGGCGGCGCGGAAGATGTCGGGGACATAGCCCGCTTCGAACCGGCCCTTGCCGACCCAGCCGCCGCCTTCGGCCCGGGCGGC
>DOIS01000388.1:0-3905 GCA_003511785.1 Paracoccaceae bacterium | reverse complement strand
GGCCCGGGCGGCTGCGTCGATCGCGGCGCGCGCCTCGGCCCGTCCGCCCTCGGGGGCCCGGGCGAAAAGGCTGCCGTCCGAGGGGTTGAGATCGTCGAAACCGCGTGCGGCGGGGTGCCAGTCGCCGTCGATGAAGTGGCCCTTGATCGTGGGGTGTGAGGCGCTGTCGAGCATGTCGGTGCCTTTCTCAGGAGGGGTCGAAATCGGATTGGCCTGGGCGGCGGTGCCAGACCTCGACCCGTGGGGCGCGCCAGACCTCGATGCGGACGGGCGGGGCATCAGGGGGCGTCTCGCGTGGGGCCGGGTTCGTGGTGGGCGTAGACGAGGCGGGCTCGACCGTGCGGGGCGCTGCCGCCGGGCGCGGGCTGCGGGCGGCACGGGCGGCGCGTTCGATCCCGTCGAGCAGGGCGCGTATCCGGTCGGCCTAGGCCTCCTGCGGGCGGGAGGGCTGGGCCTCGCGGCGCACCGCCACACGGGCGCGACTCTGGTCCTCGGCCTCGGCCACGAGGTCGGCCACCGGGCGGCCCAGGATCGTGTCGGCCGAAAGCGTCCGGTCCGAGCGCGGGCGCGGGGTCAGGCCGGGCAGGGGGCCGGCGGTTTCCTCGGCGGGCAGGGGGTCGTGCACATCGTCATATGTATGCGGCGCGCTGGCCCCGGCCGCGCCCAGATAGGCCGCCGGCACCGCCGGGTCGCTGCGCAGCGCCTCGGCGGTGCCCTCGTGCACGATATGGGCGTTTTCCAGCAGGTAGCCCCTATCGGCGATGGCCAGCGACTGCTTGGCGTTCTGTTCCACCAGAAGCACGCCCAGCCCCATCTCGCGCACCCGGGCGAGGTTGCCGAACAGCTCCTTGCACAGCAGTGGCGAGAGGCCCAGCGAGGGCTCGTCCAGCGTGAGATAGGCCGGGTTCGACATCATCGCCCGGCCGATCGCGACCATCTGCTGCTCGCCGCCCGACATGGTGCGCACCTGCTGGCCCGCCCGGTCGCGCAGCTTCGGGAACAGACGATAGACCCGGTCGAGATTGGCCGCCTCGTCGGCGCGCGCGCGGAGAATAGGCGCCCAGGGTCAGGTTCTCGCGCACGCTCAGGTCGCCGAACACGCCGCGCCCCTCGGGCACCAGGGCGATGCCCTTCTCGACGATACGGGCGGCGGGCCGGCCCAGAAGCTCGGCCCCGTCCAGCGTGACCGAGCCGGTAACACGCCCCTCGCAAACCCCGCTCATCGCCTTGAGCAGGGTCGATTTCCCGGCCCCGTTGGCGCCCAGGATCACCACGATCTCGCCCGGACCCACGCGCAGCGCGGCGTCCTCCAGCGCGCGATGCTGGCCATAGCGGACGGTCAGGGCCTGAACCTCAAGCATCCTCGTCGTCTCCCAGATAGGCGGCGATCACCTCGGGATCGGCCAGCACCGACCCGGTGTCGCCCTCGGCGATCTTGACGCCCGAGGACATCACCACGCAGCGGGCGCAGAGCGAGCGGATCGCGTCCATCACGTGTTCGACCAGCACGATGGTGCGGCCCTCGGCGCGCAACGACCGGATCAGCGCGATGCCCTCCTGCAACTCGGTCGGGTTGAGCCCGGCCAGCCACTCGTCGAGCAGGAGCACGCTGGGCTCGCCCGCCAGCGCCCGGGCCAGTTCGACGCGCTTGGTGTCGATATAGGTCAGTTGCGCGGGCGGCAGATCGCCCTTGCCCGCAAGCCCCACCCGCTCCAGAAGCGCCTCGGCATGGGCGCGCGCCGCGTCGCCCCAGCGGTTGTCGCGCACGTTCATGCCCGGCAGCAGGCGCACCAATTGGAAGGTGCGCGCCACGCCGCGCCGGGCGATATCATGGGCCGGGCGCCCGGCGATGTCGGTGCCGCGCAGCGCGATCTCGCCGCTGGTGGGGGGCAGCGCGCCCGAGATCAGGTTGAGCGTGGTGGACTTGCCCGACCCGTTCGGCCCGATCAGGCCCAGCACCTCGTGCTCGGCCACGTCGAAGCTCATACCGTTGACCGCCACCAGCCCGCCGAACCGCTTGGTGGCCGCGCGCAGGGACAGGACCGGGGCGCTCATGCCGGGGCCTCGTCGGCGGCGGCGGTCTCAGTACGCGACCCGCGCCGCCAGCGCCCGGCCCGCGCGTCGTCCAGCAGCCCCACGAAGCCGCGCGGCAGGGCATAGACGATCAGCAGGAAGGCCAGCCCCAGAAGCAGCGTGGTCTGGTTGGGAAAGTTCGACGAGATGTTTTCCCACAGCAGGGTGAAAGGGATCACGCCCACCAGCGGCCCCCAGAGCCGCCCGGTCCCGCCCAGCAGCGCCATGATGACCACCTGAAAGGACAGCACCGGGGTAAAGGCCAGCGCGGGCTCGATATAGACATAGCGCGGCGCCAGGATCGCCCCGGTCATCGCCGCCACCGCGCCGGGCACCATGAACAGGATCACCTTGGCCCGCGCGGTGTCGATGCCGGAATGCCGCGCCACCGTCTCGTCATCGCCGATCACGCGCAGGGCAAAGCCCAGCCGAGAGCGTCCGATCAGCCATCCCGCGAGGAACACCAGCGCCGCCAACCCCACCAGCAGCCAGTAGATCCCGGCCTCGGTGATGTCGGTGAGCACATAGAGACCCTTCTGCCCGCTGCGGTTCTGCGCCCAGGTGATGAGCTGGCGGATCAGCTCGGCCAGGCCCAGGGTGAAGATCACGAAATAGACCCCCGAGAGGCGCAGCGTGGCCAGCCCGACCAGCGCCGCCATCACTGCGCCCAGCACACCGGCCAGCACGATCAGCGACCAGAAGGGCAGCGTCTCGAAGCCCAGCCCGGTGGTATAGGTGCCCACGCCGAAGAAGGCCGCCGTGGCGGGGCTGATGTAATGGGTGGGGCCGGAAAACAGCGCCCAGCTTGTCGCGAGCACGGTAAACATGGCGATGGTCAACCCGATGGACAGCCAATAGCCCGAGCCGGTCAGCGGCAGCGCCGCTGCAGCCGCGAGCAGCAGGACGGCCAGGGTCAGGCCCCGGAAGTCGGATGCGGTCAACCTCATGTCGGCGCCTTTCCGAACAGGCCCTGCGGGCGGAACAGAAGGATGCCGATGAACAGCGCATAAGCCGCCGCGAGCGTCAGGCCGGGGTCGATCAGGCTGGCCACCAGGGTCTCGATCACCCCCAGCAGCAGCGCCGCCACGATGGTGCCGCGCACGTCGCCCACGCCGCCCATGATGACGATGATCAGCGCCTTGAGCGTGAACATCACCCCCGTGGAGGCGTCGAGCGTGAGATAGGTCGAGATCAGCGCCCCGCCCACCGCCGTGACCGCGCCGCCCAGGGCAAAGGCGATGGCCGCCATGCGCGGCACGTCGATGCCCACCAGCCGCGCGCTGTCGGGGTCCACCGCGATGGCCCGGATCGACAGCCCCGCACGCGAGTGATTGAGCCAAAGATAGAGCACCCCGCAAAGCGCCACCGCCGAGAGGAAGCTCGCCACCCGGTTCAGCGCGAAGGTGTCGCCCAGGATCGTGACCGGGCGGGCGAGGTAGGAATAGCTGAAGTAGTCGCCGCCGAAAGCCGCCAGCATCAGCCCCACGCCGACAAAGCTCATCCCGAAAGTGGCCAGGATCGCGTCAGTCTCGAGCTGACCGCGCGAGCGCGCACGCCGCACGAGCGGCAGCAGCATCACCCGGTAGATCGCCCAGGATGTGGCGAAGGCGACCGGCGCCACCAGGAAAACCGTCAGAAACGGACTGAGCGCGCCTGAGGTCCAGAGGAAGAAGGCGGCGAAGCCACCGGCCACCAGCAATTCGCCATTGGCCAGGTTCATGATCCGGGCCACGCCGTATTGCAGGTTCAGACCCATGGCGATCAGCGCATAGGCCCAGCCCAGCAGAAGCCCCGTGAAGAGAATGTCCATGCCGCCCCTCGTCCGGTGTCGA
>DOIS01000407.1 GCA_003511785.1 Paracoccaceae bacterium | reverse complement strand
CTCGCCGCCAAGCAGCGTGTCATTGCCTTCGCCGCCGATGATCTGGTCATTGCCACCTGGGCCCTTGAAGCGGTCGTCGCCGATGCTCAGATCAATGATGTCGTTGCCCGGGGTCCCGGCCACGTCGTCGTCGCCGCTGAAGTCCAGCCGCGCGCTCAGCGTGTAATCCCCGCCAAAGAGATCGAGGAAACTCCCCGACGAGAGAAAGAGCAGCCCCGTGGTGGTCGCGGTATAGAGCAGGCTGGAATTCAGACCGGGGCCGCTGTCGTCGTCTTCGCCCAGAAGCGTCGTCCCATCCGCCGCCCACAGCCTCAGGTAGGTGTCGGAAATCGGGCTCGCGCCTGACCCTGTGACCGTGAACTCGTAGGTGTAGCCGGTGAACACGCCGATCGCGATCCAGTCGCGGTCGGCCGACGTCAAGGACCCTTCGAAGTCGTCACCCGCGGAAATGACATAGGTTGTGCTGATATTGGCCGGCGCGTCGCCGGCGTTTTCCTGGAAAATGGCCATAATACCCCCCTTTGCGCCCTGAAGCGGCGCGGCACTCGGTTATGGCTCGACAGGTGCCCCCACCCGTGACGCCCGCGGTCTGCTGCCCCGGAACGTTCGTGCCAGCTTAACAGCTTTTTCCGACGCCGGGAGCAAAACTTGTCCTGTCGTCGGACCTCTCGGGAGGCGGGCAATTAGCTGTTTCGAATGGAGAAACAATAAAATGCCCCTTCCTTTATCGGCGCCTTCAGGGAAACGGTGTCGAGGCGACCTCCGACCCGCCGCGTCGGTTGCGCGGGACGCTTGCACTCGCCGGCGCCGCGCCATAGGTGAACCGTCAATGCACGAAGGAGGTTCGCACATGCAGATCCAGGTAAACACAGACAACGACATTCACGGCGACGAGCGCGTGGCCGAAGTCGCCGAGGCCGCGGTCCGGCACGATCTCGACCGCTTCGCCGACCGGCTCACCCGCGTCGAGGTGCATCTCAAGGACCAGAACGCCGACAAGCACGGTCCGCACCACATCCGCTGCACCATGGAGGCGCGCCCCCGCGGCCTGGGTCCGATCGCGGCCCATGCCGATGCCGAGAACATCGAGGCCGCGCTCAAGGCCGCCGCCAAGAAACTGCGCGGGCGTCTTGGCAGTGAGTTCGAGAAGCTCGACCCGCATCGCTGATCGCGCGGTCCGTCGAGGGTCGCGGGGCCCCTTCGGACTGGACAGGGCAGGGGAGGCGGCGGCATCATCGCGTGGCAACCACCATGAAGGACGCCGCCATGATGCACCGTTTCGCTCTCCTGATCCACGCGGCCGGGCTGGCCGCACCCGCCGCGCCGCTTGCTGCGCAGGAGGTGCCGATTCCGATCTGGGCCTATGAAAGCCGCGAGAACTATTGCCCGCAGGGCTTGCAGCCGGTGACCTATGACGGCGCGATCTCCTGTGGGATCCCCAACCAGACGGTCAGCTATCAGACCGCCCTGCGGGAGCCGCGCCACCGGACGACGCGCCGTTTCTATTGCGACGAGGGCAGCAAGGGGTGCCGCTAGCCCCGGCGTCCCGGTCGACCGCTCGGTGCCGCCAGAGGCACCAGATGCTTTGGAGCCGCACCTGATAGGCCGGAGTCGATCCGCCCCGGGTGTCCCGGCGGGTCTTGGCGGGCGCCGACCCACGGGGCCACGAGCAATCACGCCTCGAGCCGCATAAGCCGTGCCGAGAGGTGGCGGGGTCAGGACGCGTCCCGAAGAATGCCCCCGGGACGCGAGGGCGCGCTACAACGCCTTGAGATTCGCGGCCAATTGGCGGCCGTCGCGACCGTCTTCCAGGTCGTAGGACACTTTCTGGTTGTCGCTCAGCCCGGTCAGGCCCGAGCGTTCCACGGCCGAGATATGCACGAACACATCCTTACCGCCCTCGTCTGGGGCGATGAATCCATAGCCCTTGGTGGTGTTGAACCATTTCACGGTGCCGGTCGGCATCTTCCCGTGTCTCCTTCTGCCTTTCCCGCCCCGTTCCAGCCCGGGGCCACTTCCGAAACCTCCGGTCGGGCAGTCTGCCGACCTGGTTGAAAGACGGCGTCTGTCGGCGGATGTCCCGGGATCAGGATTGCACGGGTTTCGCAAAAATCAAGAAAAACAGATGCGCGGCCCGCGTCGAAGCGGTAGAGCGATGCGCGGTGATGGGAATGAAGGCGCTGCTCCGGGCCGTCGCCCCGCGGCACGTCACGTCCCCGATCGGACTGTTCGCGGGGCAAGCGCGACAGACCCCACCCGGGCCGAGGAGGAAAAGGTGCACGAAGAAACGCTGATCTATGGGTTGAAGACCTGCGATACCTGCCGCAAGGCGATGAAATCCCTGCCTGGGGCCCGATTGGTCGACGTTCGGGCCGAAGGTGTGCCCGACGCCGTGATGACCCGGGCCCTCGATCAATTCGGGGGCGCTTTGCTGAACACCCGCTCGACCACGTGGCGCAGCCTGGACCCGGCCGAGCGTGAGCGTCCGGTGGCCGAATTGCTCGCCGCGCATCCCGCGCTGATGAAGCGTCCGCTGATCGGCGCCGGCGAGACGCTTTATCTCGGTTGGACTCCCGAGACCCGCGCGGCGCTTGGAGTTGCGTGATCCGATCTCTATCTGAGATCGAACGCACCGTTTCAGGAGATCCCACATGCGCAACGCCGCGCTCACCCTCGGCATCATCGCCGGTATCGTCGGCATGATCGTCGGGTTTGCCAGCTATGGCTATTCCATGGCGATCGAGACCCATGGAGAGGTCGAGGGGCTGTTCCACCAGTTCTCGAACCCTCAGGCGATCCGCATCATGTCGCTTTTGGCGCCGCTGCTCGCCATCGCCGGGGGGGCCATGGCGCGGGCCCGCGCGTTGTGGGGCGGAGGGCTGATGCTGGCCTCGGCGGCGGGGATGCTCTATGCCTTCGGCTTCAATGCGTTCACGATGTTCCCGATTGCCTTCGCCGGGGTCGGCGGTCTGTTGGGTGTGGCAGCCGGAAAGCCCGATGAACCCAAGGCGCATTTCTAGGGTCGGGTTCCTGCGCCCGCGTCCTGCCGCCCTCCTGCGACCGGGGGGGCTGGGGCGCCGCGCACGGGTCGAACGAGAGCTTGACGCCTCTAATATTCGCCGTGGCCGCCACAAAGCCGAACGCGGCCTCGCGTCCCTGGCCTGATGGAGCGGCCAGCGAGCCCGGCGCGTGCGCGTTTCCCCTGCCGGACGGGGCGGCCAACAATCCAGGCGGTCGCACATTGCCTTTCCCGAGCCGGCCGGCGCCGATGCTGGCCGGGGCGCTCAACGATCCGGGGCAGGGCGCATGATCGACCTGCGCGATCTGCACTTTCTCACCGCGCTGGCGCGGCATCGACACTTCGCCAAGGCCGCGACTGAATGCGGTGTCTCCCAGCCCGCCTTTTCCATGCGCATCCGCAAGTTGGAACAGCGCCTCGGTGTGTCGGTGGTGCGTCGGGGCAACCGGTTTCAGGGTTTGACGCCGGAGGGCGAAGCCGTGCTGCACCACGCGCGCCGGATCCTCGACGAGACCCGTGCGCTCGAAGAGGCATTCCGCAGCGCGGGCCGCGAGGTGAC
>DOIS01000344.1 GCA_003511785.1 Paracoccaceae bacterium | reverse complement strand
CGCCCCAAGGAGAGCCGGTGACACGCATCGCCGGCCGGACAAAGCAAAACCGCCCGTAGAGGGCAAAAGGAGTAAAACACATGCGTCACGCACGAGGCTATCGCCGCCTGAACCGCACCCATGAACACCGCAAGGCGCTGTTCTCGAACATGGCCGGATCGCTCATCGAACACGAGCAGATCAAGACCACCCTGCCCAAGGCCAAGGAACTGCGCCCGATCGTGGAAAAGCTGATCACCCTGGCCAAGCGCGGTGACATCCACGCCCGCCGGCAGGCTGCTTCCAAGCTCAAGGAAGAGCAGTACGTGGCCAAACTCTTCGACGTGCTGGGTCCGCGCTATGCCGAGCGTCAGGGCGGTTATATCCGCGTCCTGAAGGCGGGCTTCCGCTATGGCGACATGGCGCCGATGGCGATCATCGAATTCGTCGATCGCGACGTCGACGCCAAGGGCGCCGCCGACAAGGCCCGCGTCGCCGCCGAGGCGGACGACGAGGAATAAGACCCTCTTCCAGAGAATTGCCAAAGGCTCCCGCCCGTGCGGGAGCCTTTTTCCGTTGGTCTCCGGCGCCATCCGCCGCCTTGCAATCGTGGCCGTCGGCGCGCATATCCTGCGGACAATCCCGAAGGAGGCGCCATGTTCCGTCCGATCCTGCTGATCCTTGCGCTGATCCTGCCCGGCCCTCTCGCGGCCGAGACCCGTGTGCCGCAGAGCCAGGCCGAGATCACGCTGGGCTTCGCCCCGGTCGTCAAGCGCGCCGCGCCGGCGGTGGTCAACATCTATGCCAGGATCATCCGCGAGGGACAGGTCAACCCCTTTTTCGGCGATCCCTTCTTCGAGGATTTCTTCCGCGGATTCGGAAGTCCGCGCCCCCGCGTGCAGAATTCGCTGGGCTCGGGGGTGATCCTGTCGCCGGATGGATTCGTCGTCTCCAACCACCATGTCGTGCGCAGCGCCACCGAGATCCGCGTGGTGCTGAGCGACCGCCGTGAATTCGACGCGCAGGTCGTGCTGGCCGACGAGGACAGCGATCTTGCGATCCTGAAGATCGAGGGCGCCGAGACACTGCCGCATCTCGAGTTGCGCGATTCCGACCGGGTCGAGGTGGGCGAACTGGCGCTGGCCATCGGCAACCCCTTCGGCGTGGGTCAGACCGTCTCCAGCGGCATCATCTCGGGCCTCGCGCGCACCGGCATGGCCACGGGCGCCGGGCGGGGGTACTTCATCCAGACCGATGCGCCGATCAACCCGGGCAACTCGGGCGGCGCGCTGATCGACGTGAACGGCCGACTGATCGGCATCAATACCTCGATCCTCAGCCGCTCGGGCGGCTCGAACGGGATCGGTTTCGCCATTCCGGCCAATCTCGTCGCGCAGTTCCTGGCCCAGGCCCGGGATGGCCAGACCGTGTTCCAGCGCCCCTGGGCCGGCATGGCGGGCCAGCCCGTCGATGCCGATCTGGCCGCGTCGCTGGGGCTGGATCTGCCCGGCGGGCTGCTGATCTCCGACCTGCACCCGGCCAGCCCCTTCGCGCGGGCGGGCTTCCGGGTGGGCGACGTGATCGCGGCGGTGGACGGCGACGTGGTGAACTCGCCCTCCGAGATGGTGTTTCGCATGACCGTGGCCGGGATCGGTGGCACCGCCCGCGTCACCCGCCTGCGCGAGGCGCAGGCCGAGGAGGTCGAGGTCGCCATGATCGCCGCCCCCGACGATCCTCCGGCCGAGGAGGAGGTGCTCGACCGCCGCACCGTCCTGCCGGAGTTGCGGGCCGCGCGGGCCAACCCGGCCGTCATCGCGCGCCACGGGCTCGCGCTGTCGACCGAAGGTGTCGTGGTCACGGAGCCCGGCCCGTTTGGCGCGCGGGCAGGGTTGCGGGCCGGTGACGTGGTTCTGGCGGTGAACCAGAGCCCGGTAGAGCGGCCGCGCGACCTGCGCCGCGCCCTGACCGATCCCGGGCGCTGGGTTCGGATCGACTTGATACGCCGTGGCAAGCCGGTCTCGCTGCGGTTCCGGCTCTGATCCATGGCGGACCTGTTCGACAGCACCGACGCCCCGACCGTCTCCAGCGCCCACCAACCCCTTGCCGATCGGCTGCGCCCCGCCGCGCTGGACCAGGTGATCGGGCAGGAGCATATCCTCGGCCCCGATGCACCGCTGGGCGTCATGCTGGCTGCGGGCAGTCTCGGCAGCCTTGTCCTCTGGGGGCCGCCCGGGGTGGGCAAGACCACCATCGCGCGGCTGCTGGCCGATGAAAGCGACCTGCATTTCGTGCAGATCAGCGCGCTCTTCACCGGCGTGCAGGATCTCAAGAAAGTATTCGAGGCCGCCCGGATGCGCCGCCGGACGGGGCAGGGGACGCTCCTCTTCGTGGACGAAATCCACCGCTTCAACAAGGCGCAGCAGGACGGGTTCCTGCCGCATGTGGAGGACGGCACCATCCTTCTCGTGGGGGCCACGACCGAGAACCCTTCCTTCGAGTTGAATGCCGCGCTTCTCAGCCGGGCGCAGGTGCTGGTGCTCGAGCGGCTTTCGATGGCCGATCTGGAGCGATTGACGCAAAGGGCCGAGACAGAACTCGGCCGTGCATTGCCGCTCGACGCTTCCGCGCGCGAGGCGGTCCAGGAGATGGCCGACGGCGACGGCCGGGCGTTACTGAACCTGATCGAACAGGTGATGGCTTGGAAGGTCGAGGGCCCGCTGGACCGGGCCGCGCTGTCCACCCGCCTGATGCGGCGGGCCACGAAATACGACAAATCGGGCGACGAGCACTACAACCTGATCTCGGCGCTGCACAAATCGGTGCGCGGCTCGGACCCGGACGCGGCGCTATACTGGCTGGCGCGGATGCTCAAGGGCGGCGAAGACCCGCGCTATCTTGCGCGGCGCATCACCCGGATGGCGGTCGAGGACATCGGTCTGGCCGACCCGCAGGCGCAGACGATCTGCCTGCACGCCTGGGAAACCTACGAACGGTTGGGCAGCCCCGAGGGGGAATTGGCCTTGGCCCAGGCGGTGATCTACCTTGCGCTTGCGCCAAAGTCGAACGCGGGCTACGCGGCCTACAAGGCTGCGATGAAACTGGCCGGTGGGTCGGGTAGCGCGCCACCGCCCAAGCATATCCTGAACGCGCCGACCCGTTTGATGAAGGACCAGGACTATGGGGCGGGCTATGCCTATGACCACGACGCCGAGGACGGGTTTTCAGGCCAGGACTATTTCCCCGACTCGATGACGCGGCCCGTCTTATATACTCCGGTCGAACGCGGGTTCGAGCGGGACCTGAAGAAACGGGCGGAGTATTTTGCCCGGCTGCGCGCCGAGCGTGGCGAGGACGGGGACTGAGCGCAGCCCGCAGGGCCCGAGAGGTGAAAGCGCCCGGGCCGGCAGATCAGCCGTACTCGCGCGTCCCGCGCCGCCTTGACTCCGCGCGCGTCCCGCGCGACAGACCGCCCATGTTGAACACCCTGCCATACGTGGCCCTCGGCGGCGCCGTGGGCGCCAGCCTGCGTTATCTGGCGGGGCTGGGCGTGACGCGCGCGCTGGGACACACGCCTTTTCCGGTGGCGATCCTGTCGGTCAACGTGCTGGGCTCGCTGCTGATGGGCCTGTTCGTCGTGGCCGCCGCGCATCGCGGGCTGACCCACCTGAGCCCGCTGGTAATGACCGGGCTGCTGGGCGGGTTCACGACGTTTTCCGCCTTTTCGCTGGAAACCGTCACCCTGATCGAGCGCGGCGCCCATGGTCAGGCCGCCCTGTACGTGGCGCTCTCGCTGGGTCTGTCGGTCGGTGGATTGATGGCCGGGCTATGGCTCGGCCGGGGAGTATTCGCATGAGCGGCGTGCAGACGATCACCGTGCGCGAACAGGACGCCGGCCAACGCCTCGACCGCTGGCTGAAACGGGTGTTTCCGCAGCTCTCGCAGGGCCGTATCGAGAAGATGTGCCGCAAGGGCGAACTGCGCGTCGATGGCGGGCGCGTCAAGGGCTCGACCCGGATCGAGGCGGGGCAGGCGGTGCGCATCCCGCCTCTGCCCAAACCCGGCGACCAGCCGCCCGCGCCCGCAAGGCCCCGCGTGAGCGATGCCGACGCCGAGATGATCCGCTCCTGCGTCATCTACCGCGACGATCACATCATCGCCATCAACAAACCGCCGGGGCTCGCCACGCAGGGCGGCAGCAAGCAGACCCGCCATGTCGATGGGCTGGCCGAGGCCCTGCGCTTTGGGGCCGATGACAAGCCTCGCCTGGTACACCGTCTCGACAAGGACACGTCGGGCGTCCTGCTGCTGGCCCGCTCACGCAGCGTGGCGCAGGCGCTCACCGCCGCGATCCGGCACAAGGAGACGCGCAAGATCTACTGGGCCGTCGTGGCGGGGGTGCCGACCCCCTACCTCGGCGAAATCAAGTATGGGCTGGTGAAGGCGCCCGGGCACGGCAAGGGCGGCGAGGGCGAGAAAATGCTATGCCTGCACCCGCGCGAGGTGGACCGCACTCCCGGCGCGAAACGCGCGATCACGCAGTACGCGACGCTCTATCGCGTGGCCTCTCGCGCGGCCTGGGTCGCGCTGGAGCCGATCACCGGGCGCACCCACCAGTTGCGCGCCCATATGGCCGAGATCGGGCACCCGATCCTGGGCGACGGCAAGTACGGCGGTTCGCGCCAGGAAAACCTGGGCGACGGCTGGGGCGCCGGGACGGGCGGGCTGCTTTCCGACCGGCTGCACCTTCACGCCCGGTCGATCACCTTGCTGCATCCGGTCACGCAGCAGCCGCTGACCGTGACCGCCAACCTGCCCGACCACATGGCGCAGACCTTCGTGACGCTGGGCTGGACGCCGGACCTCGCTGCCGACGACCCCTTCGCCGAACTGCGCTGAGACCCGAGGACGACGCATGACCGAATGGAAACGCAAACGGTTCTGGACCGAGGCCGCCGTGCAGGCCGAAGACGACGGATTCACCGTGGCGCTGGACGGCCGCGTCGTGCAGACCCCGGCCAAGACGCCGCTCCACCTGCCCACCCGCGCGATGGCCGAGGCTGTGGCCCAAGAATGGGACGCGCAGGAGGGCGAGATCGACCCCCTTTCGATGCCGGTCACCCGCTCGGCCAATGCCGCGCTCGACAAGGTGGTGCCGCAGAGCGACGAGGTGATCGCGATGCTGGCGGAGTATGGCGACGCGGATCTCCTGTGCTATCGCGCCGAGGCGCCCGCCGAGCTTGTCCGCCGCCAGGCCGAGGCCTGGGACCCGGCGCTGGACTGGGCGGCGGAAACCTATGGGGCCCGGCTGATTCCGGTCCAGGGCGTGCTGCACCGGCCGCAGGACGCGCGGGTCCTGGCCCGCCTGCGCGCGCCGCTGGAGGCGATGAGCGCGTTCCGGATCGCGGCGATGCATGACCTGATCTCCCTGTCTGGCTCGCTTGTGCTGGGCCTTGCGGCGTCCGAGGGCTGGCGCGACCCTGAGGCGGTCTGGCGGCTCTCGCGGCTGGACGAGGACTGGCAGGAAGAGCAATGGGGGATAGACGAAGAGGCCGCGGCGCAGGCTGCCCATAAACGCGCAGCCTTCCTGCACGCCAAGCGGTTTTTCGACTTGGCGTGAGCGATACGGGTAGCGCCCCGAACATGGGCTGACCATAGGGAAAGCCCAACGATCATTGAAGCGTTTCCGTGATCGCGCCCTTGACGTTCCTTGATGAATCCGCCCAAACTCCTCCTCACTGAGAGGGGGAACCCTGACTTCGGTGTATCGCTCGGCACCCGGACGTGTCGAACAAAACCGCCCCTTGGGGAGGCGGAAAATCAGGAAGAGGTAAACATGAAAAAATCCGTATTCTTTGGTGCGTTGACCGTTGCCGGTCTGGCAGCGGGCGCAGCAGCTGCGGCAACTCTGGACGACGTCAAGGCGCGCGGCACCCTGAACTGCGGTGTTGCGACCGGCGTGCCGGGCTTCGCGGCGCCGGATGCGAACGGGGTGTGGAACGGCTTCGACGTGGCGCTCTGCCGTGCCGTGGCCGCCGCTGTCCTGGGCGACTCCATGGCCGTCGAATTCGTGCCGACCACCGGCAAGACACGCTTTACCGCGCTGGCCTCGGGCGAGGTCGACATGCTGGCCCGCAACACCACCTGGACCTTCTCGCGCGATGTCGATCTGAAGTTCGAATTCACCGGCATCAACTACTATGACGGTCAAGGCTTCATGATTCCGAAAGAGCTGGGCGTCAGCTCGGCCAAGGAACTGGACGGGGCCACCATCTGCATCCAGACCGGCACCACGACCGAGCTCAACCTGGCCGACTACTTCCGCGTCAACAACATGAGCTATGAACCGGTGCCGATCGAGACCAACGCCGAAGCCCAGCAGCAGTACCTGGCCGGGGCTTGCGACGTCTACACCACCGACGCCTCCGGCCTGGCCGCGACCCGCGCCACCTTCGAGGATCCCAGCGCGCATGTCCTGCTGCCCGAGATCATCTCGAAAGAGCCGCTGGGCCCGCTGGTCCGTCACGGTGACAACGAGTGGGGCGACATCGTCCGCTGGACGCTGAATGCCCTGATCGCCGCCGAGGAATACGGCGTGACCTCGGCCAACATCAGCGAAATGGCCGCCGGCACCGACAAGCCCGAGGTCAACCGCCTGCTGGGCACCGAGGGCACCCTGGGCGAGATGCTGGGCCTGGATGCCGAATGGGCGCAGCGCGCGATCATGGCCGGTGGCAACTACGGCGAGATTTTCGCCAAGAACATCGGTGAAGAGACCCCGATCGGCCTGGCCCGCGGGCTGAACGCACAGTGGACCGAAGGCGGCCTGCTGTATTCCCCGCCGTTCCGCTAAGACCTGACAGAGAAGAGGGCGCAGGCAGCATGTCCTGCGCCCTCTGCCAAACCGAATAAATCAGTTCGATCCTTGTGGAGCGGGGGACAACCCCGCCGGTAAGCGGATCGGGCACACGGGGGAAATCCTAGGCCATGACCACTCTTACGGACCCGCCGAAGGAGCAGTTCCGTCTGTCGATGCTGCTCTACGACACGCGGTATCGTTCGGCCACGATCCAGGTGATCGCGCTCTTTGCTTTCATGCTTCTGGCCGCCTGGCTCATCAGCAACACCGCGCAGAACCTGGCCGAGCTGGGCAAGCCCATCGATTTCGGCTTCTTGGCCGAACCGGCCAGCTATGACATCAACCAGCGCCTGATCGACTACACATCTCGCGACACGCATTTCCGCGCCGCGCTTGTCGGTCTCTTGAATACGCTGGTCATCGCGGTCCTGGGCTGTCTCGCGGCCACGATCCTCGGGGTCATCATCGGGGTGCTGCGGCTTTCCACCAACTGGCTGGTTGCGCGGCTGAATACCATCTATGTCGAGATGTTCCGCAAGCCACCG
>DOIS01000307.1 GCA_003511785.1 Paracoccaceae bacterium | reverse complement strand
GGGCGCCGGGCGTCTCGTCGGTCAGAAGGCCGTGCGTGCCCGAGGTGATGAATTCCGGTATCGCCGACACGGTGGTGGAGAGGATCGGCAGGTTCTGCGAAGCCGCCTCCATAAGCACGTTGGGCAGCCCGTCGCGGTCCCCGTCAGAAGCGATACGGCTGGGCAGGACGAAGAGATCGGCGGCGCGCATCGCCGCGATCACCTCGGGCTGGTCGCAGGCGCCGCGCCAGGTGATGCGCGCGGCGATGCCCGCCGCCTCGGCCTGCGCGGCCAGCGTCGGGCCGAGCTCTCCGCCGCCGATATGGGTCCAGTGCCAGTCGAGCCCCTCGGGCAGCGCTTTGAGCGCCTCCAGCAGCCGGTCGAACCCTTTCTTCTCGACCAGCCGCCCGACCGACAGCAGGCGCAGCGGATCGCCGGGCTGGCGTGGCGGGCGCGCGGGCGGGTCGGGAAAGCGCGACAGGTCAAGCCCGTGATAGATCGGGTCGATGGGTGTCCCGCCCCGGGCGAGACCACGCAGGTGCTGCGCGCCATGAGCAGTGCAGGTGGCCCCGAACGCGGCGCCGAAGCGCGCCGGGTTCAGCTTGTCGCGCAATTCCCGATCGGGCGAGGTCCAGATGTCCTTGGCATGGGCCGAGAAACTCCAGGGCAGGCCGCGCATGATCGCGGCATAGCGCGCGACCGAGGACGGCGTGTGCAGGAAATGCGCGTAGAGCCCGCGCACGCCCGCCGGCATCTCATGGGCCATGACGCAGGCCTGCCCGAAGCGGCGGATGCGGTTATGCGTGGGATCAACGCGCAGATCGTCGCGCCAGACGCGCAGCGCCTGGGCATAGCCCGGCAGGGCGCGCGCCGCCTCGCGGGCGCGGGCCACGCGGTCCGGCTCGTCGTAAAGGTATTCCGGCAAATAGCGCACCGGGGCCGCCAACTGGTCATGCAGCGGATGGCGCTTGGTGTCGGTGGGGTGGCGCAACGACCAAAGTTCGAACCTGTGCCCGGCCCGTTCCAGCGCGACCAGTTCCTGGGCGATGAAGGTCTCGGACAGGCGCGGCCAGCCCTTGACCACGATCGCCAGCGGGCGCGACGAACCGCTCATGTCCGCCCCGTAAGCACCGACACGCGCTGCGCCACGGTGTCGAGACCATCCAACAGATTGGGGGCCATGGCCTCCGAGGGGCGGGGCTGCTCGGGAAGCGCCCGGATCGCGTCGATCATCGTCTCCACGGTCAGGCCGCCCCGGCGTTCGTCCAGCATGCGCGCCAGGCCCAGGGCTTCGGCTCGCCTGGCGCGGATGTGCTGTTCCAGGCGCGGCACGGTGCGCGGGACGATCACCGCGCGCTTGTCGAAGGACAGCAACTCGCAGAAGGTGTTGTAGCCGCCCATGCAGACCACGCCGCAGGCCCCGGCGAAGAGCGCCTCGATCTGGCTGTCGAAGCCGGTCGAGGTGACGCGGCCATCCAGCGCCTCGACCCGCTCCTCGAACCGCGCGCGGGTCTCACCGGCCAGGAACGGGCCATAGACCAGGATCGCACGCGGGGCCAGGTCGGGGGCCTGTTCATAGGCCGAGAGCACCAGGTCCACCATCGCTGCGCCGTCGCCGCCGCCGGGGGTGATCAAGATATAGGGCGGCTCGGGCGGCTCGGCATGGGTGCCGAGTTCACGACGCAGATAGCCGGTATAGTGCATCCGGTCGCGCATCGCCTGTGGAATGTCGAGCCCGCGGGCCGGGTCATAGACATCGCGGGCGCCGTAGATCCAGATCTCGTCGTAGAAGCGGTCTGCCGCCTCCAGCGCCCCCTTGCGCGCCCATTCGGCGGCCAGCGTCTCGGGGTCGTCCAGCACGTCGCGCAGGCCAAGCACGATGCTGGTTCCCTCCCTTGCGCGCAGGTGTTCGAGCGTGGGCAACAATTCGCCTCGAAAGCCGGTGGGCTCCTTGTCCACAATCAGGATGTCGGGCCGGTATTCGCGGGCCGAGGTCTCGATGATCCCGGCGCGCAGCTGCGTCGTGTCGTCGATGCTCATCCCCATGGTCCGCGAGGCATAGGAGCCGTCGGCACGCTTGGTCACGCCGGGCAGACGCAGATGGTCGACCCGGCGGGGAAAGGTGAACCGCCCCGCCACCGGCGAGCCGGTCAGGATCAGCGCCGTGGCCTGCGGATCGGCCCGAGTGATCGCCCCGGCCAGTGCCCGCGAGCGGCGCAGGTGGCCCAGGCCGAAGGTGTCATGGCTATAGAGCATGACGCGCGGCCCTGTCGGTGACAGGGCGTGCGGTGTGTATGGCGCGGGCTGGATCATGGCAGGGTCCTACAATCTCAGGTCCGCGCCTGATTTTCCGAACATGCCCTTGATGTCGTAAAGAACGGCGCCGGGCTTGCCGAGGGCGCGGATCGCCGCGCTGCCCATCTCGTGGAACTGGCGATGCGCCACCGCGACCACGATGGCATCATAGGCGCCGGGCTCGGGCGTGGCGACCGGGTCCAGCCCATGCTCGCGGCGCATCTGGTCGGGCTCCGCCCAGGGGTCGTGCACATCGGCGGCCACGGCGTAGTCCGACAACTCGCGATGATGTCGGCCACGCGCGTGTTGCGGGTATCGGCGCAGTTCTCCTTGAAGGTGAAGCCCATGACCAGCACCCGCGCCCGGCCCGGGTCTATGCGGCGGGCCAGCATCGCCTTGACCAGTTCCTCGGCCACGTGCTTGCCCATCTGGTCGTTGATCCGGCGGCCCGCCAGGATCACCTCGGGGTGATACCCCAGTTGCTCGGCCCGATAGGTCAGGTAGTAGGGGTCGACCCCGATGCAGTGTCCGCCCACCAGCCCCGGCTTGAACGGCAGGAAGTTCCACTTGGTCCCCGCCGCCTCCAGCACTTCGAGCGTGCCCAGTCCCAGCCGCGAGAAAATCAGCGAGAATTCATTGACGAGCGCGATGTTCTGGTCGCGCTGTGTGTTCTCGATCACCTTGGCGGCCTCGGCCGTGGCGATGGAACTGGCCCTGTGCAGCCCGGCCCGCACCACGGGGGCATAGATCGCCTCGACCCGGTCCAGCGTCTCGTCGTCTTGGGCCGAGATGATCTTGACGACTGCCTCCAGCGAATGTTCCGCGTCGCCCGGGTTGACCCGTTCGGGCGAATAGGCCAGCCGGATCTCGTCGTAGAGGCGCAGCCCGCTCGCCTCGGCCAGCAGCGGTCCGCAAACCTCTTCGGTAACGCCGGGATAAACGGTGGATTCCACGAACACCAGCGCGCCGGGCACCAGGTGCGGCGCGATCATGCGGCAGGCGCCGCGCAGCGGGTCCAGATCGAGGGTCTTGGCCGGTGTGATCGGCGTGGGCACCGCGACGATGAATGTCATGCGCCCGGCCAGGTCGGCGGGGTCGTCGGTGAACCGCGCGCCGCTGGCCGTCAGCGACTCGGTGCCGACCTCGCCATTGCGATCGGTGCCTTGTTTGAGGGCATGGACATGGCGGCTGTCGGTGTCGAACCCAAGGACATCGAACCCGGCCCGCGCCAGGGCCACCGCGAGCGGCAGGCCGACATAGCCCAGACCGAGCACGGCAATGCGCTCTCTTGCATTCGCCGAGGTCATAACTGCCGCCGCTCCCGCCTGCCTGTCCGGCCCCCCCTGTTAGTAAAATGTGCCGGGCTTGAAAACATGAAACTCGGGCCACGGTCGCGGTGGTGGCGGGTTTGCAGCAGTTTCCGCATCCTGTAGCGTTTCGGGAAAACGGGACGGGGGACGGCCGCCATGATCTTCATAGTGCTGCGCAGGCTTGCGCTGGCCGCCCTTCTGGCCCTCGCCGCGACCGCGGCGGCGGCGCAATCCGCGCCTGAGGACGCGCCGGCACCGGACCCTCTCGCCGAGGCGATCCGGGCCGCCGGCGAGGCGGGCGCGCGGGTGGTGGTGATCGACCCGGACGGCAGCGCGTCGCGGCCCGACGACCCACCCCCGGACGCGACGGACGCGCCGGCCCGGTCATCGCCTCTGATGGCGGCGCAATCGCAGGCCGAGGCGTTTCGAACGGCGCTGCGCGCGCGTTTGGCCGCCCTCCCCGTTGCGATAAACGAGGTGCAATTCATTCTCCCCGTGCCACCAGCCCCGACGGCCGCATCATGGCCTATGTCGAGGTTCTGGCATGGACCCTTGCGTTGTTCCTCGTGGGGCTGTTGGTCGAAAAGCAGATCTTCGGCAAACGCATCGCCAAGCGGTTCGTGGTCGGCCGGATCAAGCCGAACCCCAAGGGCTACCGTGAGAAGATGCCCTTCCTGGTGTTCCGCTTCGCCATGGGGGTGATCGGGGCGCTGGTCTCCATGGCGGTGGCCTACGGGCTGGGCGCGGCGATCTTCGGGCCGGTGGAGAACCGCGCGGTCCAGCTGACCATCGCGGCGATCTATGCCACCTACTTCGCCTGCCGGCTGGTGGCCGGGGTCTGGCGCATGGTGCTTTCGCCCTTCCTGAGCCAGTATCGCATCCCGGTCTTCTCCGACCGTGACGCGCGCAAGCTGTTCCGCTGGTTGTGGATCCTGGCCTCGCTGGACATCGCCGCGCTGATGTTCTCGACCTGGATCGCGGATTTCGGGCTGAACTACGATGTATATGCGCTGATCTACGGGACGCTGTCGCTTGTTCTGGCGCTGGGGCATGTGCTGATGGTGCTGTTCAACGCCCGTGCGATCGGCAACGCGATCCGTGGCGGGCGCCCGCCTTGGGAGGTCACATGGGCCGTCCGGCTGACCGCGCGGGCCTGGGCGCCGCTGGTGATCGGCTACATCGTTTTCGCCTGGTTCGAACTGGCTTTCGACCTGGTGCTCGAACGGCCCACGTCGCTGCCGCTCATCATCGGCTCCTACGGGGTGCTGACCTCGGTCCTGGTGGTCTATGGACTGATAAATTTCGTGATCGAGCAGTATTTCTTCCGCTCGCGCAGCCTCGCAGCGCGCTCGGCGGTCTCGTGGCACGAGGCCGGCGGCACGACGTCCGAGGACGCCACACACTGGCCCGCCCGCCATCCGCTGATGAGCTATGAGGAACTGGCCCGGCGCGTGGCCGGGCTGCT
>DOIS01000122.1 GCA_003511785.1 Paracoccaceae bacterium | reverse complement strand
ACATTGGCCTGAATATACTGCTCGTCATACATTTTTTCCTCAATGATCACATGCAGCATCGCATTGATCATCGCCACATCGCGCCCTGGCTTGAAGACTACCGAGTGGGTGGCATGGCGCATCAACCCCTGCCGGCGCGGGTCCATTACGATCAGCTTGGCCCCGCGCTTGGCCGCCTGTTTCAGATATGTCGCGGCAACGGGGTGGTTTTGTTCGGGCCGCGCACCGATCACGATGATGCAATCGCTATCGTCGGCTGCCGTAAACGGGGCCGAAACCGCGCCCGATCCGACACCCTCCATCAGCGCCGCAACGGATGAGGCGTGGCACAGCCGCGTGCAGTGGTCCACGTTGTTGTGGCCAAAACCCTGCCGGATGAACTTCTGGAACAGATAGGCCTCTTCGTTGGTGCATTTGGCCGAGCCAAAGCCCGCCACGCTGCGCGGATCCTCATCCCGCAGCTTCATCAGCCCCTTGGCGGCCAGGTCCAGCGCCTCGTCCCAGGTTGCCTCGCGGAAATGGGTGCTCCAGTCGGCGGGATCGACGTTCAACCCCTTGGGTGGCGCATTCTCGCGCCGGATCAGCGGCTTGATCAGGCGGTGCGGGTGGTGGATGTAGTCGAACCCGAACCGGCCCTTGACGCACAGTCGGCCCTCGTTGGCGGGGCCGTTGATGCCCTCGACATATTTGACCTTGCCGTCCTTGACCTTGAGGCTGACCTTGCAGCCCACCCCGCAGAAGGGGCAGACGCTTTCGGTCTCGGAATCGTAATCCTTGCTGTCGCCGCGCTGCTGGTCGTCCAGCACGGTGGCGGGCATCAGCGCGCCGGTGGGGCAAGCCTGAACGCATTCGCCGCAAGCCACGCAGGTTGAGTCACCCATCGGGTCGTTCTGGTCGAACACCACCTGGGCGGTATGCCCGCGGCCGGCCATGCCGATCACGTCATTCACCTGCACGTCGCGGCAGGCACGGACGCAGAGGTTGCAGTTGATGCAGGCATCCAGATTGACCCGCATCGCCACATGGCTGTCATCCAGAAGAGGGATCTTCTCGGGCTCTTTCGCCGGAAAGCGGCTGTCGCTGACATCGTTCAGCTTGGCCATGTCCCAAAAATGGCTCGAGGCATCATGCGGCTGTTCGGGCTGGTCGGCCACCAGCAGCTCCATCACCAGCGCGCGGGATTTCTCGGCGCGGTCGGTGTCGGTTTTCACCACCATCCCCTCGACCGCCGGACGGATGCACGAGGCGACCAGCGTGCGCTCGCCCTCGACCTCGACCATGCAGGCGCGGCAATTGCCGTCCGGGCGATAGCCGGGCGCCGGTTTGTGGCAGAGATGCGGAATGGTCAGGCCGCGGCCCTGCGCGGCTTCCCAGATGGTCCACCCCTCGGGAACGGTCACCGATTGTCCGTTCAGGGCGAAGGTGACAGTGCTCATTCCCAATCCCCTTCCAACGCCTGGCGGGTGCCATAGGACCCCGGATCGTGCGGACCGTCCGTGGCGCCCACCTCCTCGGGGAAATGTCGCATCACCAGCCGGATCGGGTTGGGCGCCGCCTGGCCCAACCCGCAGATCGAGGCGTCGGCCATCACCTGGCACAGGTCCTCCAGAAGCGGTGCGTCCCAGGTCTCGGCCTGCATCAGTTTGACCGCCTTTTCGCATCCCGCTCGGCAAGGCGTGCACTGGCCGCAGCTCTCGTCTTCGAAAAACCGCAGCATGTTGAGCGCGGCTTCGCGGGCGCTGTCCCGATCCGAGAGCACGACCACGGCTGCGGAGCCGATGAAACTGCCATGCGGTTGCAGCATGTCGAAATCCAGCGGCACATGCTCCAGAGAGGCGGGTAGAAGCCCCGAGGACGGGCCGCCCGGCTGATAGGCCTTGAATACATGTCCCTCCTTCATGCCACCTGCGGCCTCGATCACGTCGCGTATGGTCGAGCCTGCCGGCAAAAGAAAAACACCCGGTTTCGAAACACGCCCCGAGACGGAAAAAGACCGCAGCCCTTTGCGGCCGTTCTTCTCGATCGCGCAGAGAACCTCCGGCCCCTCGCGGCAGATCCGGGCAACCCAATAGAGCGTTTCGACATTGTGAACGAGGGTCGGGCGACCGAACAGGCCGACCTGCGCCACGAAGGGCGGGCGGTGCCGCGGTATCCCGCGCTTGCCCTCGATCGACTCGATCATCGCGCTTTCCTCGCCGCAGATATAGGCCCCGGCCCCTCGGCGCAGTTCGATGAACCCCTTATCTACATGAGCTTCATCTTCCAAAGCTTTGATTTCTTGTCTCTATATCTCCAATACGGCAGGATATTCGTCCCGCATGTAGACAAAACAGCGATCCGCCTCGACCGCCCAAGCGGCAATCAGCATTCCTTCAAGGAAAACATGAGGTTCTCGCTCGAGATAGAAGCGATCCTTGAAGGTGCCCGGTTCTCCTTCGTCCCCGTTCACGGCAAGGCAGCGCGGTCCCGGCTCGGACCGGACAAATCCCCGTTTTCGGCCCGAGGGAAAACCCGCACCGCCAAGCC
>DOIS01000208.1 GCA_003511785.1 Paracoccaceae bacterium | reverse complement strand
CCCTCGACGGGAAAGACCGGCAGCACGCTGGCGAACAGGATGATGAGCATGATCCCGGTCCAGAACACCGGCACTGCGTAGCCGATCGTCGCAAAGACCGAGACGAAGGCGCTCATCCGCCCGTTCGGTTTCTTCGCGACCAGTACACCCAGGTCGCCGCGCGCCACGTTGCCCACATAGATCGCCAGCTGCACCAGCAGCGGCTTGTTCAGCCCGTATTCCTCGCGGATCGATCCCAGCATCTCCTCGGTCGCGCCGCCCATCTCACCGGCGATGACCACAGCCGGATCGCCCGGCGCCAGCCGGATAAGGAGGAAATTCAGCACCACGACCCCCAGCATGAGCAGGAGACCGTAAAACAGGCGTCGGATGAGAAACGAACCGCTCATGCTGTCCCCGGGAAAAGGCGCCCCGGACCGGGCGCGGCTGGTTCGGTGGCGCGGGCCGACAGGCGGCCGGCCCGCGAAGCTATGCTCACTCGCCCCAGGCCAGCGTGTCCATCGGGTGCATGGTGCCCCAGATGCCCATCGGCGGGTTCACCAGCTTCTTGTCATAGGCAGTGTGATAGGGCAGCGCATTGATCCAGTAGACCGGCAGATCGTTTGCCACGATTTTCTGGAACTCGGCATAGAGCGCCTTGCGCTTGTCCATGTCCTGCTCGATCGCCGCTGCGGCCAGAAGCTCGTCCACCTTCTCGTTGCAGTATTGCTGCGTGTTCGACCAGATCACGCCCTCGCGGATGTTCGAGCACAGGTAGGTGCGGTGCACCCCGATCACCGGGTCGCCCCAGTTGAACACGATGTCCATGGTCAACATTGAAATCATGCCCGCCGACACGGTCAGCCCAGGTCGGGAAATCCGGCGCCGCGCGCACGGTCACGTCGATGCCGATCTTCTTGAGCTGCGATTTCATGTATTCGGCGATGGACTGCTGCTGCTCCTTTGGTCCGGGAATGAAGTCGATGGTCAACTCCATGCCGTCGCCGAAGCCGGCCTCGTCCATCAGCGCCTTTGCCTTGTCCAGGTCCACGTCGAAGACAGGAATGCTGTCGTCGAAGAGGGACGATGCTTCCATGATCGGCCCGCGCTGGGGCGAGGACACACCGCGGTGCAGGGCGTTGGTGATGAACTCCCGATCAACCGCGTAACCGATAGCCTGCCGCACGCGCACATCGCTCAGCTTCTCCGAAGCGGTATTGAAGGCCAACCAGTTGATCGGCCCGACCGCGGCATACCCCTGGTCGGTGATTTCCAGATGGTCGGTGTCCTGCAAGCGCCGGATTTCCTGGCTGCCAGCCATAAAGGGATACATGTCCGCCTCGCCGTTCTCCATGGCGATCAGAAGGGCCGAGGGGTCCTTGATGATGCGGATGATGATCTCGTCCAGCTTGGGCCGCCCCTCGAGAAAGAAATTCGGGTTCTTCTTGAGTACGATGGCCTCGCCGGCAGTAAACTCCTCCAGCATGAACGGACCCGAACCGACGGGATTCGAGTTGGCCGGGTGCGATTTCACGTCCTGTCCGTCTCCGAGTACGTGCTTGGGCAAAATCGGCGCCAGCGCCGGGGACAGCGCCAGGAGAAGCGCCGGGTGCGGCTGATTCAGCTTAATGATGGCGGTATGCGCGTCGGGGGTTTCAATGCTCTCGACCGGCTCGAACATCGATTTGAACGGGTGGTTCTCCTTTGTCGTCATCAGCGAGAAGGCCACATCCTCCGAGGTGATCGGTCGCCATCGTGAAAGGTGGCGCCCTGCACCAGGTTGAGCGTGACCGACATGCCGTCCTCGCTCACCTCCCAGCTTTCAGCCAGATAGGGCTGCGGCTCCCAGTTCTCGTCATAGCGCAGGGCGACGCGAAAATCTGCGTCGAGGGCACGGCAGTGGCGATGCCGGACTGCACCGCCCCGTTCAGGTGGCGCGGCACCTGGGAGGACGCGATGACAAGCGTTCCCCCCCTCGGCATGTACCGGAGCGGCGGTCAGCCCGGAAACGGCAATGACAGCGGCGCCCATCAGGCGTGTCATGAGGCTCATGGCGTTCTCCCGTTGGTCTCTGTTTTTTGTTGTTCCCTCGACGCTACCCGTGGGACTACCCACAGAAAACAGTGTTTTCTGTAAGGGAAAGGCCTACTCAATGTGTGATTAGGGCTCCAACAACAAATGCTGGAAGCTGCCTTGCCGGGTCAGCTCGGTGCATGTGGCGATGACCGCACGCACGATGGCCGATTGCTCGGTCTGAGGCGCAAAAGCCACGCCGTATAGTGGGCTATCCACCTCTCCCTCGATCGGCCGCGCCGCGTAACCCGTATGCGTATCGCGGTCCGCACGCCCGCAGATATTGAGTATCGAATAGCCGAAGCGCGCCGCGACAAGCCCGCGCAGCACCGACCCCGATTTGGTTCTGTGAACGACGTTGGCCTGCAGGTTCCGCGCGCCGAAAAGGCCCATGAAATAGGCACGGGCCCCCGGACTATCAAGGGCCTGTGGACATTCATCTTGATGCGATGAGCGCCGCGACAAGGTTCCAGTTAGCGGCATAACTGTTGTCGGTTTTGTCGTAACGTGTTGCGATACCACGGA
>DOIS01000091.1 GCA_003511785.1 Paracoccaceae bacterium | reverse complement strand
CTAGGCGAGATGGCGGAACGCCTCGGGGTCGGGCTCGAAGCACCAGACATGGCGGGCGCGGCGCGCGCCGTAAAGCACCGTTGGCCCGATCCAGGCGCCGATGTCGAGATAGTCGCGGTCGAGCGAGAGATGCTCGCGCAGTACCGTGAAGGTTTCGGGTTCCCAATCGCCGCGCGGCCTTGCGCCAGAATTTGGAATGATAGGGATCGAGGCGAAACGGCTCGTCCCCCAGCCGCCCGGCGCAATGTCCGCGCGCCCGGTAGAGCATCTTTCTGGCCGCCGTCAGCATGTCCCGCCTCCCTTGCCTTGCGCGCGAGGCGCCTCCGGCCCTTGACCCGGCCCGGGCCGAACCGCATGTAACGTCAGGAAACGCAACCGCAACGACAGGGGGTCCCGATGGCCTTTGAACTTCCCGATCTTCCTTATGCACATGACGCGCTGGCCGCCAAGGGCATGTCCAGGGAAACGCTGGAATATCACCACGACATCCACCACAAGGCCTATGTGGACAACGGCAACAAGGCCGTGACCGGGACCGAGTGGGAAGGCAAGTCGGTCGAGGAGATCATCAAGGGCACCTACGACCCCAAGGCCGTCGCCCAGTCGGGCATCTTCAACAACGTCTCGCAATACTGGAACCACAACCAGTTCTGGGAGATGATGACCCCGGATGACAGCAAGATGCCGGGCGAGCTGGAGAAGGCGCTGACCGAGAGTTTCGGGTCCGTGGACAAGTTCAAGGAAGAGTTCGCCGCCGCCGGCGCCGGGCAGTTCGGCTCGGGCTGGTGCTGGCTGGTCAAGGATACCGATGGCGGGCTGAAGGTCACCAAGACCGAGAACGGCGTGAACCCGCTCTGCTTCGGGCAGACCGCGCTTCTGGGCTGCGACGTGTGGGAGCATTCCTATTACATCGACTTCCGCAACAAGCGCCCGGCCTACCTGGACAATTTCCTGGAGAAGCTGGTGAACTGGGAGAATGTCGCCTCGCGCATGTGAGCGTGACGGACGGTTTCGGCGCGCTTGCGCGCGCCGACCGACGCCCGGCCTGACGGCCGGGCGTTTTTCATTGGGCTTGGCGGGTGTCCTGGTCGGGCGGCGGCGATCCGGGGAAGGCCGGCGGGTCCTGATCGGCTTTTCGGCGAAAAGCCGAGCCTCCGGCGGCGGTACTCCGCAACGAGAAGAAGATGGGGCGGAGCCTGGCCGGTTCGGGCCCGGGCCTATCGGCGGTTTTCAACGCTTTGTTCGCAAGCGCGCGCCAGTGGCCGGTGCCGGAGCCTCCGGCGGGAGTATTTTCAAAAGAGAAGAAGGGCAAGGACGGAGCGCAGCCGAGGGCGCGCATGTCGGTTCGGTTAACTTGTGATGTTTTTCCGCCCGCGCCCTTGCATCCCCCGCCGGTGGCGGGCACTCCGTTGGCGGAGAGTTGGGCAGGGGGCAGCACATGGGCGAGACCGGGAAGGGCGTTCTGGCCATGGTCGGTGCCTGCACCTTTTGGGGGCTCTCGCCGCTTTACTACAAGCTTCTCGCCCATATTCCGCCGCTCGAGGTGCTGGCCCATCGCACCGGCTGGTCCTTCCTGTTTTTCGCCGCCATCCTGGCCGCCCAAGGGCGGCTGCGCGAGGTGGGGCGCGCCGTCACGCGCCGGTCAACTGCCTGGGTGATCTGGGCGGCCTCGATCGCGATTTCGCTCAACTGGTTCGTCTATATCCTGTCGATCCAGATCGGGCGGGCCACCGAGGCGAGCCTGGGCTATTTCATCTTTCCGCTGGTCACGGTGGTGATCGCGCGCCTGGGCTTCGGCGAGCGGCTGGGCCGGGTGCAATGGGCTGCCGTGGCGCTGGCCGGGCTGGCGGTGACGCTGCTGACCTGGGGGCTGGGCGTGCCGCCCTGGATCTCGTTGATCCTCGCCGGCAGTTTCGCCATCTACGGCGCGCTCAAGAAGCGGCTGGATCTCGGCCCAGTGGTGTCGGTCACCGCCGAGATCCTGTTCTTCCTGCCTATAGGCTTTGCCATGCTGTCCTGGCAACACGGGACCGGGCAGGGGGCCTTCGGGCGGGAGCTTTGGGACAGCGCGCTGCTGATCGTCTCGGGCCCGCTCACCGCCACGCCGCTGATCTTGTTCTCCTATGCCGCGCGGCGGGTGCCGCTGGCCACGGTCGGCATGCTGCAATATCTCAACCCGACGCTGCAATTCCTCTGCGCGGTGGTGATCTTCGGCGAACCGCTGACGCCCTGGCACATCATCGCCTTCTCGATGATCTGGATGGCGCTTGCGCTCTATTCGGGCGCCGCCCTGCGTCAGGAGAGGCTGTCGCGCAGGGCCGCCATGGCCGCCGCAGGGGTCTCGGCCCAGGTCAGGAAGCCCGCCAGCGAGGGATCGGCGAAGCCCTGATCGATCACGTGATTGACCAGCGCGCGCAGCGGGTCCCAGAAGCCTTCGGTGTTGAGAATGACAATGGGCTTGTCATGCAGGCCAAGCTGGCGCCAGGTCAGCGCCTCGAACAGTTCGTCCAGTGAGCCCGCGCCGCCCGGGAGGAGCACGACCGCATGAGCGTTCCAGATCATCACCTTCTTGCGCTCGTGCATGGTCTCGGTGACGACATAGCGGCTGAGATCGGTCTTGCCGACCTCGCGCAGGACCAGGTGTTCGGGGATCACGCCCATGGTGTCGCCGCCCGCCGCCTGGGCGGCGCGGGCCACGGTGCCCATCAGCCCCACGTCACCCGCGCCATAGACTAGCTGCCAGCCTTCGCGCGCCAGCGCCGTGCCCAGTTCACGGGCGGCGGCGGCATAGGCGGGCATTGCGCCCTCGCGCGATCCGCAATACACACAAACGGATTTGACGGTCATGGGGCGGTGTCCTCGTGTCTGGATGGGGGGCGGTCGGGGCCGTTCTCCTGATAGCGCGGAACGCCGGGGGGCTCAACGGCCGGTGATGCGCCCGTGCGGGGACGGGCCGAGGGAAGGAACGGGACATGGCGGCAGGCGGCAGGTTGGGCGCGGCTGGTTGGATCGGCGGCATCGCGGGCGCGGTCGTGGCGGTCGGTGTGGGTCTCTACGTGGCGGGGGTTTTTCCGACCGGGCCACAGGACGACACGTCCGGCGTCGAAGACGCGCCCGGCACCGTGACCGAGAGCCCGGCGACCGGCCAGAGTGCCGGGGCCGACGCGCCGGGCGAGGACGACGCCGAGACCGCCGCGACGCAGCCCGCGACGGAAGCATCCGCGCAGGCCGAGCCGGACCCGGTGCTCGGGACGGGCGAGGGGGACGCACCGGAATATCCGTCGCTCGCCGCGCCCAGCTTCGACCTGGTCCGGGTCGAGCCGGACGGCACTGCCGTGATCGCCGGGCGGGCACAGCCCGGAAGCGAGGTCACGCTGATGGTAGACCGCGCGGCCCATGACAGCCTTGAGGTCGGCCCATCCGGGCAATTCGTGCTGTTCGCGCAACTGCCCGCCAGCGACGCCCCCCGCCTTCTGCGGCTCGAGGCACGCTTGGGCGCCGAGCGCGCGATGTCGCCGGACGAAATCATCCTTGCCCCCACGCCGCAGTCGGTGGCCCGCGCCGTGCCGGTCGAAGCGCCCGAGGCCTCCGATACCAGCGGCGCCCCGGCGGTGGCAGGGCCGGAGACCGCCGCGTCTGCGGCGGATGCGACGCCCGGAGGCGAGGCGCCGCGAGACACCGGCGAGGTCGCGCCCGGCACAGAGACCGAGACCGCCGCCCTGTCGCCGGCCACCGGCGCCACGCCCGGCCCGGCCAGCGATGCGTCCGAGGCCGAGGCGGCGCCCGGCACCGAGACCCCGACCGCCACGCGCGCTCCCGCCACCGGCGCGACCGCGCCCGAATCCGAAGCGGAACCCGTCAGCGAAACTGCCGCACTTTCCCCGCCGATCGGCACGACACCCGACCCGACGAGCGAGGCGGCCACGGTCGCATCCGCTGCGGCGACCGAAACGGCAAGCGCAGAGCCCCAGCCGGCGACCGCTGCACCCGTCACGCCGGACCGCCCGCAGTTCGGCACCGTGCCGGAGGGTGCGGCCGTAACCACTGCGCCGACGGACACGCCCGAGAGCACCGCGCCGCCCGAACCCGGCATCGACGCGGGCGACCCGGAGACGCCCGGAACCGGCGCTCCGACCCCGGCGCCGCAGGTCGCCGACCGGGCGCAGTCTCCCGGTCCGGCCAGCACCGAGGCCGCACCCGACCCGGCCGCCACCGCGCGCGCCCCTGACCCCACCA
>DOIS01000078.1 GCA_003511785.1 Paracoccaceae bacterium | reverse complement strand
TCGGACATCGTGATGTGTTTCGACGAATGTCCCGCGCTTCCTGCGGAGCGCGACCGGATCGCAGAGTCGATGCGGCTGTCGATGCGCTGGGCCGCACGCTCGCGCGCGGCGTTCGGCGAGCGGCCCGGGCACGCGCTGTTCGGGATCATGCAGGGCGGGCTTGAGCGCGACCTGCGCGAGGAAAGCGCCCAGGCGTTGCGCGAAATCGGGTTCGATGGCTATGCCGTGGGCGGCCTTGCGGTGGGCGAAGGCCAGGAGGCCATGTTCGACTGCCTCGACTATGCCCCGGGCTTCTTGCCCGAGGACAAGCCGCGCTACCTGATGGGCGTGGGCAAGCCCGACGACATCGTGGGCGCGGTCGCGCGCGGCATCGACATGATGGATTGCGTGCTGCCCTCGCGCTCGGGACGGACGGGGCAGGTCTTTACCCGGCGCGGCGTGGTCAACATCAAGAACGCGCGCCATGCCGACGACCCGCGCCCGCTGGACGAGGACTGCACCTGCCCGGCCTGCCGGGGTTACAGCCGGGCCTATCTGCACCACGTGTTCCGCGCGGGCGAGATGATCTCGGGGATGCTGCTGACCTGGCACAACCTGCATTACTACCAGGAGTTGATGGCAGGAATGCGGGCGGCCATCGCCGAGGGGCGCTTCGCGGCCTTCGAGGCGGCATTTCACGCCGCGCGCGCCGAGGGCGATATCGACCCGCTCTAGGAACTCAGGCGCGGGTTCGGCGCCGCCGGCCGGTTGCGCCCAGACGGTCGAGCAGCGTCGCGGCCCAAGGGCGCAGGCGCACACGCAACACCACACCGTCGCGCAGGGGCGCCGGGCGCGGCGCGGGACCGGGGGCGGGCGCGGGCGCGTCGGCGATGGTGGCCGCGTCGAACAGGTCGTGCAGCATGTCGGCCGGGATCGCCTCGGGCGGGGCCCAGTCGGTCTGCGCCAGCGCCGCGCGCATGTCCGCGAGGTCGGGCCTGTAGCCGCGCTCTGCCGCGAAATCGGCCGAGGCGGTCTCCCAGCGGTCGATCAGGCCCAGCCGCTCGGCCGGGGCGAGAAGGCTCTGGTCCGGTCCGCAGGACGCCGGGCGCAGGGCGAACCAGGCGCGCAGCACCGCCGCGCGCCGGTCGGGGTCGGGCACCAGCCGGCCCAGCAGTTCCAGCAGCAGCACGGTCTCGCGGTCGGGCGTGGTGTAGCGCGGCAGGTCGAGCGCGGGCAGGTCGCCGGGGAGCCCGGCACGGGCCGCAAAGCCGGGCCAGAGGCCAGGACCACGCAGCGCGTCGAAATCGGCCAGTTTGACGCGCGTGCCGAAGGCGGCCTCCAGCGGTGCAAAGAGCGCCGGGAAATCGCTGAGAAGGGGGCCGTGATCCACGAGAAAGACGCCGATCCCCCGGCCGCCGCCGCGCGCGCCGTTGAGGACGGTCTCGCGATAGAAGCTCTCGGCCTGCGCGTCGGGACGCCGGGCAAGTGCCACGATCTCGACCCGGTCGAAGCCCAGCCGGTCGGCCAGCCGTTCGATCAGGTCGGCGCGCCGGGCATGGGTGGGAAAGACGAGGTTCTCGCAGGACAGCACCACGTCGTGGGCGCGGCTCTGCCGGATCTCGCGGGCAAGCTCGGTGAAGGGGGCCTCGTCGCCGCTGCGCAAGGCCGCGGCCAGCCCCTGGTGCCCGGTCAGCGCGCCCCGGCGCAGGGGCGGCCGGTTGTCCCAGCCGGTCTTGGGCACCAAAACGCCGCGCTCGGCCAGCGCCCCGCGGTGCCGGGCGAGGTGGTGTTGCAGATGGGTCGAGCCGGTCTTGTGCAGGCCGAGGTGCAGGACCAGCCGCTGCGGCGCGCGGGCGTGGCGGCGGCGCGGCGCCGGGCGGTCCCCGGCGATCAGGGCATGGGCGGCTTTGAGGTCGCCCTCGCGCAGCGCCTTGTGAATGGAGAAGAAGGCCCGCCGCCCGATCCGTCCGCGCCGCGTGGTCATGCCCACGCGGCTGATGCGCGAGAGAACGGGGTCGTCGAAAATCGGGTGGCCGAAACTGTCCGCGCCCAGGAGCGCCGGGATGCGCGGGGCCATATCGCGGTAAACCGGGTCCGCCCCGCGTGCGATGGCATCCACGAGGTCCATGTCCCAGATCAGGCGCGACACGCAGTTGAACAGTTCGCGCTTTTCGAAACGGCGGGGCAGGCGGCCCGCGCTCACCTCGGCGCGCATGTGCGACAGGCATTTCTCCAGCAGTTGCAGTTGCAGCAGATGCGTCTCGGGCGTTGTGGCCGAAACCGAGATCGACCCGCCGCGCCCGCGCCAGACCCGGGTGGGGCGGCCCAGAAAGGCGATGCGCTCGGCGGCGGTGACGGTATGCAGCACGAAAAGCCGATCCTCGAACTTGCGCTGGGCTTCGTCGAAGCGCAGGGCGCGGTCCTCGAGGAAGGCGCGGCGGTAGAGGCTGGACCAGCTCGAGGTGATGAATTGTGCCTCCTCGGCCCCGATCAGGCCCGGCGCCGTGCGGCGCGCCGAGAAGAAGGCGGCATCGCGTGGCAGCAAATGCAGGTCGGGGTTGCCCTTGCGGGTGAACCATGTGGGCGCGTGGGTGATGTCGGCGCCGGTCTCCTCGGCCAGCTCCAGCTGCGCGGCGAGTCCGCCGGCGGTGTAGTAGTCGTCGGAGTCGAGAAAACCCACCACCGCCCCGCGCGCCACCGCAAGCCCCGCGTTGCGCGCCGCCGAAAGCCCCAGGTTGCGCGGTTGCTGGATCAGCTCGACCGGGTGCCCGGCGCAGAGCGCGGCGAGATCGGTGCGCGAGAACTGCTCGGGGTTGTCATTGACCACGATGACCTGGACGTCGTCGATCGGCTGCGCCGCGATCGAGCCCAACGCCCCGCGCAGATACGCGGTCTCGTCATAGAAGGGCAGGATCAGGCTCAGCCGGGTCATGGGCTGGCCTAGAGGCTTTCGGGGGGCTGGTCGCCGGCGTCCTCCTCGGGTTCGACCGAGATCAACATGCCGCCGACTCCGGCGATGGCGAGAAGGGCGAGGAAGAAGCTCATGGCGTCAGCAATATCCGCTTAGGTTGTGTTTTGTTTATAATTTGCAACAAATGCGCGCGCAATCGCGTCGGTATCGCTATTTCTGGGGAGGGCGGGGCGCAGATCCGCCCACCTACGCCCGGGATTGGCCCCGGGTCTTGTCCGACCCGGCCCGCTGGCGGGACGAGCGAATCATCCCTGGGTTGTCAGGCTGTCGGCCGCGACGGGCAGACGATCCGCGGTTTCTCGCCGATTTTTTGGAACATCGGCACGGGGGGTCCGATTGTATGGGCAAGGCGGCGCCCGGCGCCCGCCAGACTGCAAAGCAAAGGAGATTTTGACATGGGTTTTCAGAAAACCGGCCGCGTTCTCGGCGCGGTGTCGATGATCGCTCTTGCGTCCGCGACCAGCGCGCAGGAGACCGATGCGAACTTGAACATGGCCGACGCTGAAGGGGCCGTCGTGACCGAGGACCGCACGGCGGCCGTGGACGGCCGCGTGGTCGTCGATCAGGGTGAGCCGAAGGTCTCCGTGACCATTGACGAACCGAACGTGGACGTGGACCAGCGCGCCCCCGAAGTTACCGTCGAGCAGCCGCAGCCCGAAATCACCGTGGCCGTGCCCGAGCCCAACGTCTCGGTCGAGCAGCAGGCGCCCATCGTGACCGTCGAACAGGCGCAGCCGACCGTGAGCGTGCGCATCCCCGAGCCGGTGATCTCGATCCGCGTGCCGCGCCCGGCGGTCGACGTGGACCAGGCCAACCCCGACGTGGCCGTGCAGACGCCCGAGCCGGTGGTGAAGTTCATCCGCCCCGAGCCGAAGGTGATGATTGAAGAAGCTGAACCGCGCGTCGAGGTCAGCCAGGCGGAGCCGCAGGTCGCCGTTGACGAGGCCGAGGATGCGCAGATCGACATTGCCACCTCCGAGCCCGAGATCAACGTCCGCCAGGCCGATGAGGCCGACGTGGCGATCAGCCAGGCCGAACCCGAAGTGCGTGTGAAGGAGGCCGAAGAGGCGGTCATCAACGTGAACCAGGAGGAAGCGCGCGTCGTGCTCATGGATTACGAGACCGACCAGACCGGCGAGATGCAGTCCGAAGAGGACCGCGCCAGCTATGCCGCCGGCATGGAACGCCACCCGATGTACGACATGACCGCCGACGAGCTGATGGGCGTGGCCCTGATCGCCGAAGACGGTGAAGATGTCGGCGAGATCGAGCGTGTCGGCTCCCGTGGCGACGTGATCGTGGCAATCGTCGGCGTCGGCGGTTTCCTGGGTATGGGCGAGTGTGACGTCGCCGTGCCGCTCGACCGCCTGACGGTTGCGGGCGACTCGGTTGTCCTGCCGGAAACCAGCGAAAGCGAACTGCGCCAGATGCCCGAGTTCCGCACCAGCGAGGTCGAATTCGCCGACCCCGAGGCGCGCGTGGGTGACCTGGTCGTGACCCGCTGAGCCGCAGCGCGCGGAGTTGACCAAGGATGAAACGGGGCCGCCATGCGCGGCCCCGTTTTTTGTCGACGGGTTGCGGCATCGCGACCATACGCGCGCGCAAATCGCGCCTTGCGCCGTTTCGGGCGAGGGGTCATGCTGCGGGTCACCAAATCAAGGGTCCGGTTGAAACGCGCAGCCCTGCGCCCCATTTCAAGTTCATGACCGGAGATGGCCGAGCGTTGCCTCATCGCAGGGACCAGCGCCGCCTTGCCAAAAACAAGGATCGAGTATGCAAGAGCCCCTCAACACCTCTTATCCCGTTCTGCCCCTGCGCGACATCGTGGTGTTCCCCCACATGATCGTGCCGCTGTTCGTGGGCCGCGACAAATCCGTGCGCGCGTTGGAAGAGGTCATGGCCGACGACAAGCAGATTCTGCTGTCGAGCCAGATCGATCCGGCCGTTGACGACCCAGAGGCAGACGGAATCTATCGCACCGGCGTGCTGGCCAACGTGCTGCAATTGCTGAAGCTGCCCGACGGCACGGTCAAGGTGCTGGTCGAGGGGCAGGCACGGGTCAAGATCACCGAGTTCCTGGACAACGACTCGTTCTTCGAGGCGCGGGTCGAGTATCTCTCGGAGGTGCCGGGCGACGTGACCACGATCGAGGCGCTGCTGCGCACCGTGGGCGACGAGTTCGAGCGTTACGCCAAGGTGCGCAAGAACATTCCCGAGGAGGCTCTGGCCGCTGTGGGCGAATCCACCGAGCCGGCCAAGCTGGCCGATCTGGTTGCCGGGCACCTCGGCATCGACGTGGAGCAGAAGCAGGAACTTCTGGAGATGCTGAGCGTGAGCGAGCGGCTGGAGAAGGTCTATGGCCTGATGCAGGGCGAAATGAGCGTTCTGCAGGTCGAGAAGAAGATCAAGACCCGCGTGAAGTCGCAGATGGAGAAGACCCAGCGCGAGTATTACCTGAATGAGCAGATGAAGGCCATTCAGAAGGAGCTGGGCGACGGCGAGGAAGGCGAGGGCGAAATCGCCGAGTTGGAGCAGCGGATCAGCGAGACCAAGCTTTCGAAAGAGGCGCGCGAGAAGGCCGAGGCCGAGCTTAAGAAGCTCAAGAACATGTCGCCCATGTCGGCCGAGGCCACGGTGGTGCGCAATTACCTCGATTGGATGCTGTCGATCCCCTGGGGCGTCAAGAGCCGCACCAAGAAGGACCTGAACAAGGCGCAGGACATCCTCGACGCCGATCACTACGGTCTGGAGAAGGTCAAGGAGCGGATCGTCGAGTATCTCGCGGTGCAGCAGCGCTCGAAGAAGCTCAAAGGGCCGATCATGTGCCTTGTGGGCCCTCCGGGCGTGGGCAAGACCTCGCTGGGCAAATCCGTGGCCCGGGCGACGGGGCGCGAGTTCATTCGCATCAGCCTCGGCGGCGTTCGCGACGAATCCGAGATCCGCGGCCACCGCCGGACCTATATCGGCTCGATGCCGGGCAAGATCATCCAGGCGATGAAGAAGGCCAAGACCACCAACCCGCTGATCTTGCTCGATGAAATCGACAAAATGGGCCAGGACTTCCGCGGCGACCCGGCGAGCGCGATGCTCGAAGTGCTCGACCCGGAGCAGAACAACAGCTTCACCGATCACTATCTCGAGGTGGAGTATGACCTGTCGAACGTGATGT